>JAAYXE010000058.1 GCA_012516075.1 Chloroflexota bacterium
GGCGATTCCGTTTTCTACAGCTCCATGCGGCCACGCTCAGCCGCAGATCAATTTGAACTGAGCGAAGCACTGTGGTACCATGGTGATGTCATGAACGGGCTCTGTTAAGCACCACCAGTCAGGGCCCACCGGGCTGCCGCAGAGCCGGGGTCCGGAAATTCCAGGGGGAACTGCATAAGAAAACCAGCCGCATCCAGAAATCATTGAAATACAACCGGCAGTACGACCTGTCTCTTCGCAGCCAGCGCCGGATATCGCAGCGAAAAGCAGCCGGTTTCTCCCAACGCTGCCCGGGCATCGCTGTAAATGGCAGCCGTTCGATCATAAGATGAGGGAGAATCATCGCATAGCTTTTCCTGGGTGCAGGGCTCTGACTTAATCCGTACGCGGGTTGGTCAGGCTGCTACTTTATAAGGACAGATGAGATGAGAAAAATCATTATAGAAGCCGAAATGTCGGTCGACGGGGCTATGGGTGGAGAGAATATGGATTTCTGGTCTCTGGTCTTTCCATATCACACCCCGGATGTTGAAGCATATCTCTCCGACCTGCTGTTCATGCCAGATGCGCTCCTGATGGGTCAGAAAACTTATACGTTCTTTGCCCAGGTCTGGCCAGAGAGAGAAGGAAAACAGGCGGAAAGAATAAACAGCATGCACAAATTTGTCGCATCCCGAACCCTGGAGGAGCCGCTTCAATGGAATGCTGAGCTCATCAAAGGGGACGTGGCTGAGGCCATCCGAAAACTCAAACAAGAGCCGGGCGGGAGCCTCCTGCAGTACGGCGTGGGAGAACTGACGCACACCATGCTCAGGCATGGCCTCGTCGACGAATTTCGCTTTGTCGTCTATCCGTTTGCCTATGGAGAAGGGCCGCGCATTTTTGAGCATATGGGGGCCCACCATCTAAAGCTCCTGGACACCAGGGTGTTCAATTCTGGCGCCATCGCCCTACACTATCAGCCCCAACAGCCCGGGTGAAGAGGAATGAACCGCTCTTCTCACCGGGCGGGAGCGCGATCGCATGCGTTTTATGCTTAAGCTCACTTTGAACCAGCCAGCATCTGAGGAAATCACTGCGCGCCTGCCTGCCGAAAAGGATAGAGGCGAAGTGCTGGAAGAACAGGGCATTCGAGAAGCGGTCTATGTCGCAGCTGACCGGTCCACAGTCTGGACGGTCTGGAACTGCGCCTCTCGCGAGGCCCTGGATGAGGCGGCCAGGTCACTCCCTTTATATAAGTTCTGGGACATCGAGGTAACCCAGCTGGCGGAGGATGATTTTTAACTAGGAGGATGGTTATGAGCGAACTGCTGGTAGACTTCGTCTCTTCACTGGACGGTTACGGCGCGGCCCACGGTTGGCCCGGATTCTGGGGGCTAGAAGGCCCCGAGTATCTGCGCTGGCTGGAGGAGGAGTCCACAGTCGATTATACGTTCCTGATGGGGGCGAACACCTACCGCCAGATGTATGATTTCGCCGCTCAATCCGGGGATCCGGATGCGGAGCTGAGAAGCGAAGAAAAAGCCACCCTGGATGATCTGACCAGGGCGTCCAAGGTGGTATTCTCCTCAACGCTAAAAGACCCGCTGCCATGGGCCAATACACAGCTGATCAGCGGAGATGCGGTTGCGGTCGTGAGAGCGATGAAACGAGAAGGCAGCAGGCCGTTGAGCACCCTCGGCAGCCTCAGTCTGGTCCGGTCGCTTCTCAGGGCCGGGCTCGTGGACCGCTTCCGTGTGGTAATTTTCCCCGTGATCAACGGCAGCACCGGCTACGACCGCATTTATGACGGTTACCCCGACGTCGCCCTTGACATGGTTACCAGCCGCACGTTCGACGACAGGATTCAGCTGCTGGAATACGTCCCCAGGGTGCTTTCCGGTCCGCCCGGTTCCTGACGGACGACAGCACGACAGGAGTAAACCTATGTCCAAGCTGCGTGTCAACAATTTCGCCATATCCATCGACGGCTACGGTGCCGGGCCCAATCAGAGTCTGGACGAGCCGCTCGGCGTTGGCGGCGAAGCCCTGCACGACTGGATGGTCTCAACCCGGACGTTCCGGCAGACCTATGGTGACGAGGGCGGGACCACGGGTGTGGATGACGAGTTTACAGCCCGCGGGTTCGAGAACCTCGGCGCCTGGATCCTCGGGCGCAATATGTTCGGTCCAGTCCGGGGCCCCTGGCCTGATGACACCTGGAGAGGATGGTGGGGTGATTCACCTCCCTACCACACCCCGGTTTTCGTGCTCACGCACCACCCCCGTGAGCCGGTTGAGATGGACGGCGGCACCACTTTCTACTTCGTCACCGGTGGCATACATGAGGCATTAGCACGCGCCCGCGAGGCGGCAAACGGTAAGGATATCCGCGTTGGCGGCGGCGTCACCGTCATCCGCCAGTATCTCCAGGCCGGATTAATCGATGAAATGCATATCGCCATCAGCCCGGTACTCCTGGGCTCCGGTGAGCACCTGTTTGCTAACATCGATACGGTCGCTCTGGGATACCAGTGCATCGCGCATGCTGCCACTGACGGAGCGATGCATATCGTTCTGACCAAGCGATCCTGAAGGAGTTCAATGATGGGAAAAGTGATTTTCGATATCAGCATGTCCCTGGATGGTTTCATCACCGGGGCAAACCAGACCCCCGCAGAACCACTGGGAGACGAAGGCGAACACCTGCATGATTGGGCGTTCAACAGTCAGCACCCATTCAACCGCAGTCTGATTTCTGAAAGCGTCAGCGACACCGGAGCGGTCATCTGCGGGCGGCGTACTTATGATGACTCGATCCCGTTCTGGGGTCCGGATGGCCCTACAGGCGCGGCGCGACTGCCGTTGTTCATCGTAACTCATCACCTGCCCAGAAAAGTTCCCCCGGATGGGGTTTATACCTTCGTGACGGACGGGATCGAAAGTGCTCTGCAGCAGGCGAAGAAAGCTGCCGGCGGTAAAAATATCAGCGTGATGGGCGGAGCGGATATCGGACAGCAGTACATGCTGGCCGGACTGGTCGACGAGCTATCTATTCACCTCGTACCTGTGCTCTTTGGAAAAGGAACACCGTTATTCGCTAACTCCGGCGAGACTCACATCCGGCTCGAACCCATTCAAACCGTTGAGACCCCCGAAGCCATCCACCTGCGGTTTCGGGTCGCCAGGTAAGCCCTGGTTGTCTCAGGAAAATGGATCGCTGACTGCGCGGTCCATCATGGTGAGCGATCCGGTTCCGGACGCGCGCCAGAGGAGTGTTAAATATGAAGCTGAAGGCAGCACAGTTCATCAACACGTTCCTGCTTTTTCTGGTTGCGGGGGTATTCTGGGGCACCTGGTTCAGCCTGGCCAGATCCATGCGGTCGATAACGCCGGGAACATTCCTGGAAGTCGGGAAAATCATGATCCGCAATCTGGGGTTGCCGATGAGCATCCTGCTGCCAGCCGCGCTGCTCTCCACGCTTCCCGTCCTGTTCTGGCTCTATCAACAGAAATCCATGCTGGCCTTTTCCCTGACGCTCTGCGGTTTTATGCTCTTTGTGATTGCCCTGCTGATCACGCTGCTGGTCAACGTCCCGATCGACAATCAAATTACGCAGTGGACCGTCCAATCGCTGCCCGCCGGATGGGAAACCATCCGCGACCGCTGGGAGTTCTTTCATACCCTGCGCACGCTGGCCTCTGCGGCAGGTCTGGGGTTCGTTATTGGCGCAGTTCTGGTGCGTGATAAAGACGAGGCGGTTTGAACAAACATCCCCCGTCAGAATTGGAAAGGAAACATATGACCCTGTTACGAATGGATAACGTCCTCATCGTGGTCGATGACATGGAGGCGGCGAAGGAATTCTTTATCGCACTGGGTATGGAGCTGGAGGGCGAGGCGACCATGGAAGGGCCTCTGGTGGACCGCCTCATCGGGCTCGAGAACGTTCGCTCCGAGATTGCCACCCTGCGGACTCCGGACGGCCACGGCCGGATCGAGCTGGACCGGTTCTACTCGCCGGCAGCCGCCGGAGCAGACCTGAGAAACGCTCCGGTGAACACGCTGGGCCTGCACCGCATCATGTTTGCCGTTGACAGCATTGATGAAGTCCTGAGGCGCCTGCGTCCCCGGGGGGCTGAGCTCATCGGTGAAATCGTCCAGTATGAGGACTCGTACCGGCTGTGTTATATTCGCGGCCCGGCCGGAATCATTGTCGC
The DNA here is from genome assembly GCA_012516075.1 of Chloroflexota bacterium. Classification (GTDB taxonomy): domain Bacteria; phylum Chloroflexota; class Anaerolineae; order Anaerolineales; family UBA4823; genus JAAYXE01. The sequence continues at coordinate 4,201 of JAAYXE010000058.1, forward strand.
GCTGGCAGAACCACTCGGATAGGTCATATCCGCACGGGCACAGGGAAAACCAGGATCCATGCCGTATACCAGATGGCGGTTTCAAACACCGGTCAACAGAGCCGGTGTTCATTGAAGCTGCCTGCGGTGCAGCACTTCCGGCCTGACAGCAGACCGGAATCATCCGTATCGATAAGGGCCTGGCAAATCGAATAAATTGAACTTCATGCCGCCAGTGACATGCCCCACGGCCGTGCTGATCGCAAGCTGGAAGATGCGCCTCACCGGCGAGCCGCCAGGCTGCAGGATGTCGGGAGCACACGGAGCCTGTATCACTACCCGGCCGATCCTATTCTCCTCATCCTTCGAAAGACGGCAGACATAATCGAAATGACTCCATCTAAGATGAACAGGTACCCTAAGATAACGACCAGCGTCAATCCGGCAGCCACCGGGCTGGTGACCAGCAGGATGCCGGCTATTATGCTGAGTGCGGCTAAGATCCCCAGGCCTAAACCTCCACCACGGAAGGCCAGGATCAACTCACTGATGCCGATCAGGATACCAATGACACCCATCCAGAAGGCGGCCGTAGCGGGCACGAGCACAGCGCTCATTATCGGGTTGCGGATGATCAGCAACCCGGCAAGGATGCCCAGAACACCCATGAACAGCTTCCAGCCCCAATTCCAGCGGTTCCACACGAGGGAGATAAGATTAATCACCCCCGTAACCAGCCAGTAGAGCCCCAGAAACCATACCAGCGCCGATATGGTGCCGACTGGATTGGTCACCATAAAGAAACCCAGGATGATTGCAGCGATTCCATTCAGCAGGACCAGCCACCGGTCCGTTCCTGGCGCAGCGTATTCCCCTGCTCCTGACAGCGTATCCATATCTCACACCCTCCTTTTCAGTCGCTAACTTTATCCAGCACCCTACACGTACTCTTCGCCTTTTGCCAGCCGCAATTACCGGCTCCATCAACAACCTGTGGATCTCAGGTGCCCACAGGGTAGCCTGGCCCAAGCGGAATTCCTAATACGAACCAGAATACGAAAAACAGAACCCACAATACGAGAATGAGCAGGGCGTACGGCAGCATGAGTGAAACGACTGTCCCCAGACCGACGTCCTTCTTGTATTTTTGAGCAACCGTGACGACGAAGGGCAGATACACCATAAGAGGCGTGACCACATTCATCGGTGAGTCTCCCACCCGGTAGGCTGCCAGGACGGTCTGCGGTGATACACCCAGACGGGCGAAAATGGGGATGAAAACAGGCGCAAAAATTGCCCATTTGGGGACGACGCCTGGAATAATGATGTCCAGGATGGTGATCACAATGACCATCCCCACCAGCAGCGGGATTGCGCCGATATTCGCCTGTTCGAGCACATCCGCCATCCCCATCGCGGCAATCGTCGGCAGATTGCTGTAATTGAAGTAAGCGATGAACTGGGCAATCACCAGCAGAATGAAGATCAGACCGGACAGGCCGGCAAATGTTTTCGTGACCGAGTTGATGACATCGTTCGCGCTGTTGAAGGTCCTGGCGCCGATGCCGTATAAGATCCCTGCCACCAGGAAGATCATGGTGATAATGAAGAGCAGGCTGTCCATGAAAGGCGTATTCCCGATGATGTCGCCGGTCTCTGGATCGCGCAGCGGCGCGCCCGGCAGCACCGTCAGCAGGGCAACCAGGAGGACGAACGCCAGGACGCCAAGGCCGGCAAAACGCAGTCCCCGGCTTTCATCACCCGACAGTTCGCTTTGATCCCCTTCTCCGATCCCCTGCTCTGTGGATTCGGGCACGTATTCGCCAAGCCGGGGCTCAATGATCCGTTCGGTGATCAGCGTTCCTATGATGGCTAGGATCAACGTTGAGGCGGCGCCGAAGAAAAGATTAGCCACGATCGTGATCGGTGTTCCGCCAATCAGCCCGATGGCTTCGTTCGTAATCTCTGTGATCATGCTGTCGACGGGGTGATAAAAATGTTCACCGCAAATGTGGCGCCGACGGCAGCATAGGCTGCCGCCATACCCGCCAGCGGGTGACGGCGTAAGCTCAGGAATGCGGCTGCTCCCAGGGGAATCAGGATCAGGTAACCAGCATCGGTGGCGATGCTGGAGAGCACACCGATAAAGACAATGATGAAGGTGATCCACCGGCGTGGGGCGACTTCAACCAGCTTGCGGATCATGGCACCCATCATCCCGGCCTGTTCAGCGACACCGGCTCCAAGCATTGCGATAAACACGACTGCAATGACGCCGAAACCCTGGAAGTTGGCGACAAACGAAGAAAACAGAAACCGGATCCCATCCACGGTCAGCAGGCTCTGAACGGCGACCGTCCTCTCGCTGATCTCGTAATCGATATCATAAGGATCTGCCGGGATATAAACGCCTGGTGCAGTAGTGTCCTCGTAATATTCGCGTTCAACGGTCTCCGGGACGGGCTGGGCGATTTGTTCGGTAACGCTGACGCCTGCCAGAAACAGGATGTGGGAAAGAACGATGACGATGGCAATCAGGTACAAAAAAATCATCACAGGATGAGGGACTCGATTACCCAGTTTCTCGATCGTATCCAGCATGCGCTGGACGACGCCTCGCCTCTCGCCAGCTTCAGGTACAGCTTCTTCTAGGGTTTTCACAACAGCCTCCAAAACTTACAACCATCGATCTGCATAACGGGTGTAATAGACCCCAAATTAGTCACCGGATGGAACAGGGGTCTGACTCCGGAATGGATGTGTACCTGGCGAGATCCTCGAATTTCACGACGGAATGCATATACCCATCATCAAGGCTCTCTCGATCCGGCAGCCAGGCAGCGTGAGCGGTCGGGCTCCACCTGCGGTGACCCTGCCCCGTGGGATGAGGGATGGGTGGATGGCCGCGTGAGCCTGCACCGGGCTGAGGCGAGATCCGTTATTCTCAGTGACAATCGGGTCATTTCCAGTTCCGCCTTCTGTGCGCCGCAGCCGCGGAAGGGTTATCCGGCTCACCCGCAGCGAGCACCCACACTGCTGATGATCGTTGGGCACGCCCCAGGACTATATGGCATAATTCCTCAAAAACGAGCTGAGCAGACGCACGCCGACGCCGGTCCCGCCGTGGATCTCATACGGTTTGGTGGGGTTGGTCACCCAGGCGGTGCCGGCGATATCCAGATGGACGAGGGGATAGTCACCCACAAAAGCGGCCAGGAAGGCGCCGGCTGTGATCGAACCGGCCGGACGGCCGGCCATATTTTTGATGTCGGCGATCTCGCTCTTGATCATTTCGTGATACTCATCCCACAGGGGCAGCTGCCATACCCGCTCGCCGCTTGCCTCACCGGCACGGATCATCCTGTCGGCGAGCTTCTGGTCGGTGCTCATCATACCGATGGCGTGAGAACCGAGCGCGATGATGATCGCACCGGTAAGGGTCGACAGTTCGACGATCGCCTCTGGCTGGTAGCGCTGCGCGTAATACAACGCATCCGAGAGGATGATCCGCCCCTCAGCATCCGTGTTGAGCACCTCCACGGTCTTACCGCTCAGCGTGGTAACCACATCGCCGGGCCGGTAGGACCCGGAACTGGGCATGTTCTCTGCAGCCGAGACGATCCCGACGACGTGCAGAGGCAGCTCGAGCTCGGCCGCAGCCTGCATGGCGCCGTACACCGCTGCCGCCCCGGCCATGTCCGACTTCATCGTTTCCATGGCCTCGGGGGGTTTTAGCGAGAGGCCGCCCGAATCGAAAGTCAACCCTTTCCCGACCAGGCAGATGGTCGGCGCCCCATTCTTCGCCCCGTTGTACTCCATGACGATGAAGCGCGGCTCATTATCCGACCCTTTCCCGACAGCCAGGATTCCGCCGAAACCCTGCTCGGTTAATTGAGCCTTGTCGAGCACGGTCACCTTGAGACCGTACTCCTTGCCGAGCGACTGGGCTTGATCCCCCAGCACAGCCGGCGTCATGGCATAGCCCGGACCGTTCACCAGTTCACGTGCCAGGATCACGCCGCGGGCGATCTTCTGCCCCACATAGACAGCCTGGCGGATGCGCTCACCGCCATTCCTGGTGAACAAATGCGCCCGCCCTACACGGAAGGTCTGTTCATCGGACAGGCCAGTGCGGTAGCGTTTGAATTGATAGGCGCCGAGTTCGAGCCCCTCGGCAAATGCCTGGGCGGCAGCCTCCGGATCGAGCGGCAGGTCGCCGTAGGTGCCTACCGTCATATCCCCCACCTGCATATCCTGTACTCTCCTCAGCGCAGCTGCACTCGCCCGCCGTATTCTTCCCGGGTTAAGGGCATCCCGCTTACCGAGGCCGACCAGCAGCAGCCGGCGCGGGCTTCCTGCCGTTCGCGGGTAGAGCAGCAGCGTCTGGTCAGCGCGGCCGCGGAAATCCCCACCTTCGAACAACGCTGAGATTTCAGATGGAAGCTGCGTATCTTCGCAGACAGCAAGGATCGCTAGATCGGACGGCTCCCTGATCAGATCACCCGCTTTAACATTAATCTCCATTTCTAACCCTCCTGTTCGAGTAGAGGCTCTCCCAGGTGCGGTACACTCCGGAAACTGCACTGCACCTCCCCATGGATTACCTTAATCTCCGTCCCCAACCACTGCTTTCTTTTTTTCATATGACTTTTCATAGGATGACTCTCCCGCTCTCGTATTCGGCAGGTCTCTCGCCGGGATGAATCCGATCAACGCCATGCCAGCCATCACCAGAAAGGTGACCTTAAGTGCCAGCAGGCGGGTGGAAGTGTTGATCCGTACAGCTTCGTTCACCTGTTCCGGAGTGGCAGTCGTGCTTTGCATAACTTCGAGCAGTTGATCGTTGCTGATAAAGTCAATATTGTTGAGGTTGACCTGCCTCTTGAGCTCACGAGGGATCAGTGGGTTATCGATCAGGTTGGTGTGAATCAGAACGCCGAGCATGCCGATCAAAAGGGCTCCGGCAATCGCCGTTCCCAATCCTGTCGCCAGGTTGTTCGTTGTGCCGCGCAGCGCCCCCACGTCGCCCGCGAGTTCCGGCGGAGAGGCGGACACCATAACGGCAAACAGGAGTGTCAGCAGAGCGCCTTCGCCAATCCCAGTCACGATCAGGCCGAGGATAACGAACAGGTTTCCCCAGTCGTTGACGATCGCAAAAGCCAGAATCACAAGCCCCGCAGCCACGAGGAGAAAGCTGATGCTGCCGATCCGCCGTGCAGTCCAGCGCAGGAATACGCGCACAACGAGGATCGAAGCCGAAAAGACGGCCAGCATATACGGGACGACGGCTACCGACGTCCTCAGGCTGCTGCCGCCCTGGACGATTTGGATGTACAGCGGGATGAGGAAGGTGATGCCGGCGCCGAGCGCTGCAACGATCAGCATGGAGAGGACTGCCGCCCGCTCCTGGCGCGAGTCGAGCACCTCCAGTTCCAGGAGGGGCGCCTTATTCCCTTCAATTCGTGTCTGCGACCAGTCCAGGAAACCCCTGCCAAAGACCAGGCCGAGCACGACCATGGCAGGTGCAGGTGAAAGGCCGAGGATCGAGAAAGGGGCCCGGTTGCTGGCAAGCAGCAACCCCCATTCATTAAGGTTGTTGAAACCCAGGCTGATCAGGATGATCGCCGTCGCAGCAATCACGGCGCCGATCCAATCGATGACCGTGCCGCGCTGCCGGGGGACCGGTCCCAGCCGAAAACTGAGGATGAAGACAACCGCGGCAACGAAAACGAGCAGGCCAAAGGCATACCGCCAGCTGGCGAGCGAGATGAGGACGCCGATGATGGGGAAAGCCAGCAAACTGGCGAGGGCCTGCGCGCCTCCAATCACGCCCAGTGACTGGGTCTGCTGCTCGCCTTCGTAGTGCGTGACGATCAGCACGACCAGAGTGGGCACCAGGGCTGCCGCGGCCAGTCCCGCCAGGCCCTGATACTGGATCAAATCGTTTGCAGTGGTGCTGAGGGCGGCTGCCCCCATGGAAAATCCGTGGACGAGGACCCCGATTTGAAAAACGAGACGAGAGCCAATCAGTTTTCCCAGCCTTGCGCCCAGGATCACAAAACCGGCAACTGCAAGCGAGTAGACAACCAGCGCCGTACTCACACTGGTGGGTGAAGTGTTCAGTTCATCCACGATCGCGCCAATGGAGATTGGCAGGGCGCTCACATTGATCGCCATCTGGAGCTGCGCGAGCAGGATGATCATGAGAGGCAGCCACGAAGTTCGCTCTGTGACCTCGACATTCGCGTAAGGCCCGGTTTTTGAAGTCATACCTTACCCTTTCGAATGAGGCCATCATTGAAAGGATAGAGCGTAACCCCAACCTGTCTGGTTCTCGCGCCGTGTTTCAGTGTGGAACAGCATGACCACGCCGCCAGATCATTACCCCCTTGTCATATTCACTGCGCGTGGCATCTGTATCAGGCATCAGCTTAATTCGTGTTTCGGTAAGATTGCGCTGCCCAAAAAATAACACAATCCCCCTGGGGCGCGGCATTTTTATTGAGAATCAGCAGAAATTGTGGACCGGCGTGACCACGTCGCCAGATTTATTAACATCCCCCTTATCAATCCCCGCCTGGCTGGTGTCTCTGGATTCCGAATACACGAAATATTGGAAGGTAATTAATGGGAGTAATTCGGACTGTATATGTCCCCATTCTACCATATGGATAATTCCTGTCAACACCTCGCCCTGAAGGCTCCATACCAGTTAACGCACTGTTTTTTCCTCGATCAACAGGCCGGTGACACAGGCCAGCAGAGCAAAGCCAGCATCTTCCCCATTATCTCATTCCTGGTCATCCATCTCGTCATTCCCAGCAGGCTTTACAGGACACGGTTTTATCCTTTACATTACTGTCCTGACAACAGCGCTGTCAGTGACAACTGCAGTCGAACTTCCCTCCCAGCGGCGGACTGGCCTATCGATTTCTTCAGAATCAATCCACACTGAAAAGTGTTTATGCCATAATAAATCCGGTTTTCGGACCTGGCAGCACGCATCAATCCAGGTACGGGAAATCCCCACACAAAACCCTGAATATGGATCGTCTCTTACCGGGATGAGACAGCCCGGAACAGGCAAGAGGGAGGAACAGGAAATTTTAGAATGATACTGCCAAAGAAACGGGACCCCAGGTTTATCACCATACGCCGCGGGGGAACGCTGACAGACGCTAACCATAAACTGCTCGCCCTGTGGGCAGCAGCTTGTGCGGAACATGTCCTGCATCTGTTCGAGGCGGTGCAGCCAGAAGACCTGCGGCCTCGCCAGGCGATCGAGATGGTCAGGGCATGGGCGCGCGGTGAAGTCACGATGACGCAGTCGCGAAATGCCGCAGGGCATGCCATGGCAGCTGCCAGGGGGCTGCGCGGAGCGGCGCGAGAGGCAGCCTTTGCTGCCGGACAGGCTGCGGCTGTGCCGCATGTTGCCGCCCACGAGTTGGGCGCGGCCGCCTACGCGATCCGGGCTGCACGAGCAGCGGCCCCGGAGCGTGAACGAGATGAAGCTGCCCGCCGGGAATGCCGGTGGCAGCGAGAGCAGCTTCCGGATCAGATTCGCGACCTCGTCCTGGACGACCAGCGGCTGCGCAACGAACTCTGCTGGTTCGTATTCGACTGCTGAGGAGACGTTTTCGAGGTTTTTTCGCAGTGAGCGGAGATTGATCGAGACAGCGTAGAGTCCACAGACCTGCAGAGGAGCACCGCCATGAACCAGAGCGCAATCATCGAAGAGCTTCTTCAAAGGATCCAGGATCCCAGGCGGGCCCGTACCATGGGAACCTTCGGCGGCTTCCGTGTGTTTCCGGTCGCAGCAGAAGCAGAAATCCAAAAAGCCGAACAGCAGCTGGGGTTTCCCTTACCCCGGTTACTGAGAGAGCTCTACCTGAAAGTGGGCAATGGGGGGTTCGGCCCCGGTTATGGAATTTTTGGATTAGCCGGTGGTGCCCCGGCCATTGACGGGGGTGGGAATTATTACGATCTGGTTTCCTTCTACCAGCTGCATACCGGCGGCAGGACACACCCGAAACTGTCTCACGACTTCACCCGGGGCAGTCTTTTCCTTGAGACCCTCGATCAGTGGTACGACCAGCTCGTGCCCATCTGTGATTGGGGATGCGATATTTATTCCTTGATTGACTGTTCGAAGGAAGATGCGCCGGTAATCCTTTATATTGGCTATGGAGGGGAGTTGTCCCTGGAAGCAAATTCGCTCGAAGAATGGTTCTACAAATGGCTGAAGGGTATTCCTACGTCGGAGTGGAGTTGAGCGCTGCTGTCGAGGAACGAGAGCAGGGCCGGGCAGGCCGCCGGGATGTCAGCGGCAGCGTGAACCACTGCCGGGATGTTCAAAACCTTGCAATTTTATAATTTAGCTTACAGTAATTATGCAGGCTGTCTTTCGTGGTTAAGATATAATAACAATAATAAAACTCGAATTTACCGGTGTCTCAGCGTTCAGTTTTCGTTAATCAGGGCGGTTCTTTCATTACAATAAGCGTAATCGTGTCACTTCTTTTTCCACTTGAAGATTAACTGCAAATACTCCCAATTCTCGAGGCACGAGGTGTATTCTGCCCCGCTGCAGATTGTGCATATTGCATCAGCAGGGGTGCTTCGCAAATAAGATACCAACCGATGGAGTTAGAAAATGATAACCTCAATGAACCAATCTGGCGAACAGCCCCCAGAGCTCTGGCTTAACGAGGCAGAACGCGAGGCGATCAAAGATTTCTGGACCGTCTATGATGCGCATTTTAGCGAAATTTCTAATGCCGTCATCAACAGCGTCAGCCAGAAGCCCGAGCTTGCGTCGTTGATAAAAGCTGTGCCGCCGGAGAAACTGGAAGCGCAGAGGAAAACGGCGCGCGAGCGGATGCGGCATGCATTTCAAAACGGGGAATGGGGACCTTATCTGCAGGCGCTCCGCTCTGAAGGGGAAGCTTACAGCCAGGCCGGTGTGAGCTTAACCGACTGGTACGAGTTATTTGCCACCTACCGCAGTCATATGCTCCACCTGCTCTTCGAGGCATACCGGCAGGAACCTGACCGGCTGCTGGCTGTCATCGGCGCTTACAGCAAGTTCAGCGATCAGATTATGGCCATCGTTGGCCAGGCTTATGTGGATCACAAAGAAAACATCATTTACCAGCAGCAGGAAGCCATCCTCGAACTCTCTACACCGGTGCTGGTTCTCCGCGACCGGCTGCTCCTGCTGCCCATCATCGGCCTGCTGGATTCGCACCGTGCCCAACAGCTGACGGAACACCTGTTGAAGGCCATTCGCGAGCACCGCGCCCGGGTGGTGGTCATCGACATCACCGGTGTACTCACGGTCGACTCCATGGTCGCTAACCACCTGATAAAAACTACCGAAGCAGCGCGTCTCATGGGGGTTAAAGTGCTTGTCACCGGGATCTCGACCGAAATCGCCCAGACCCTCGTTCGCATCGGCGTTGACCTCAGCCGCCTGAATACGCTGGGAGACCTGCGCAGCGGTCTCGAAGAAGCCAGCCGCATTCTGGGATACGAGTTGGTGCGCGTGGCTGCAGAAAAAACCGTTATCGAACTGGAACCGGATGAGCAGCCATGAAAGTACCGGTATTGAAACTGGGAAAGTATTTGATCGCCTCCGTGCAGGGCTCACTGACGGATGCCGACCTTGTGGAATTAAGCAGTGAACTCTCCGAAAAGGTCGGCCGCTACCGGGCGCGCGGCGTGGTGATCGACGTGACCACGCTGGATGTGATGGATTCCTTCGCTACCCGCATGCTGCGAGACATCGCACAGATGGCCCGTCTGCGCGGCGCAGAGACGGTCATCGCCGGCATCCAGCCTGATGTGGCTTTCGCAATGGTGCAGCTTGGCCTTGGGCTGGAAGGCGTAAGCACCTGTCTGGATCTGGAAGAAGGTCTCGCCTACCTGGAAAAACGGCTGAAAGCAGGCAATCGTGACCGAGGAAATTCGGATACCCATTCGCTCTGAGACCGATATTGTGGTCGCCCGCCAGAGTGGTCGTGCACTGGCAGCCGAAGCCGGGTTTACCGGCAGTGAATTGACCGTGATTGCAACCGCAATTTCAGAAGTGGCGCGCAACATTGTCAATTACGCTCAGACGGGTGAGATCTGCATTCAACAGGTGAAATCCGGCAAACAGATCGGACTGCTCATCGTTGCCAGTGACCGGGGCCCGGGGATCGCCGATGTGGCGCTGGCGTTACAGGACGGCTATTCGACCAGCAATGGACTGGGGCTAGGACTTCCCGGTGTTAAGCGATTGATGGATGAATTCGAGATCGTCTCCGAAGTTGGCGTCGGAACGACGGTCACGATGCGGAAATGGAAACGCTAGGATCGAACAGCCTCATCGAATGGGGTGCTGCCGGGCAAGCGCTGGCGGGTGAGACCGAATCGGGCGACCACTGGCTGGTAGAACTTTTGCCCGGGGCGGCTCTGGTCGCCGTCGTAGATGGGCTGGGTCACGGAGTTGAAGCCTCTCGGGCTGCGCAGATTGCCGTAAAAACGCTGCAAACGCACGCTTCCGAATATTTGAGCTCGCTGGTCAGGCGCTGTCACGAAGCCCTGCGCAGCACCCGTGGGGCAGCCATGAGCCTGGCTTCGTTTCATGGCTCCGAGAGCACCATGACCTGGCTGGGCGTTGGGAATGTCGAGGGTGCTCTGCTGCGCGGAAGGAGTTCGGGCGAAGGCAGCGAGCACACACCGGACCGTGAGTCCCTTATCCTGCGCAGCGGGGTCGTCGGATATCAGTTGCCGCCGCTGCGGACCACTACCGTCCGTGTTTCCCCGGGCGATCTGTTGATCCTGACGACAGATGGCATCCGCCGCGGATTTCTACAACAGTTGAGGGTCGATTTACCGGTACAAACCATCGCCGATCAGATCCTGGCTCAGTACGCCAGGGAAACGGATGATTCGCTGGTGCTAACAGTGCGGTATCTGGGATAAGTGTCATGAGGCAGTTACAGGATAAGTTGTTAAAAGACTACACCGATGCACTGGAGGCCTATCTGCAGGGCGGCGGGGAAGCCGCCCTGGATTGCGCTTATGAAGTCGGCCGTATGGCCGTTGAAAACCGGCTGGGCGTGCTAGACGTTACCCGCATTCACCAGGATGCACTCGAAGCGATCGTAAAGCGCTCCTCTGAACAGCCAGGCGGTACCTGGCGGGTCAAGCTGGCTTCTGATGTACTGAATGAAGCCCTCGGGCCATTTGAAATGACCCAGCGGGGCTACCTGGAGGCCCTGGAACAGCTGCGCCAGTTTAACAGGGAGCTGGAACGGAAGGTGAATGAACGCACACAAGAGCTGCAGGCCGCCGAAGCGAAGTATCGTTCCCTGTTCGAAAACAATCCCCTGCCCATGTGGGTGTACGACCTGGAGACACTGGCATTCCTGGCCGTCAACGACGCCGCCATCCAGCATTACGGGTATTCACGGGAAGAATTTCTCTCCATGACCATTGAGGATCTTTATCCCGGTGAAGATCTCCCCGGTTTGCAGGATGAGCGCGCGGCAGACCCTGATGGGATTGGAAAAGCCGGGCTCCTGCGGCATCGCAAAAAAGACGGGACGCTGTTTATCGCTGAAATCCAGTCCCATGACATCACCTTTGAAGGACGTCCATCGCGGCTGGTGCTGGCCAATGACATCACCGAACGCCTGCAGCGCGAGCGCGAACTGGAAGCTATCGCGGCCATGAGCACCGCGCTGCGCGCCGTGCCCACACGCAGAGAGATGCTGCCGGTGATCCTGGATCAGCTGCTCGACCTTCTGAAGCTGGATGCTGCCGCCCTGGCAATGGTTGATCCCTCCAGCGGAGATATCGTAATCGAGCTTGCCCGGGGTGTATGGGCAGCATCGACCGGCATGCGCTTCCCGACAGGGGAAGGGGTGAGCGGGCAGGTCATCGCGACCGGGCAGCCCTATTTGAACAACAACGTCCGGGAGGATCCCCAATACATCCCCCCGGTTTACTCTGCAGATCTCAAGGCGGCAGCCTGTGTCCCGCTGATCCCCCACCAGCAGCCGATCGGCGCGCTGTGGGTAGCACGCGACAGCAACTTCACCACCGCTGAAGTCCGGTCGCTGACATCGGTGGGCGACATTATCGCGAGCGCTATCCACCGCGCTGCACTCCACGAGCGCACTGAGCTTCGCTTGCAGCGCATTGCCGCACTGCACACCATCGATACAGCCATCAACAGCAGCCTCGACCTGCGCCTGACGCTCAATATTTTCATTGAACAGGTGATCAAGCAGCTCGCTGTAGATGCAGCCGATGTGCTGCTGCTTAACCCCCATACCCTGCGGCTGGAATATCGCGCTGGAACCGGTTTTCGAAACAACGCCATTACCAGATATCAACTCCGGCTCGATGAAGGTCTGACCGGTCGTGCTGTGCTGGACCGCAAGACCATCCGTGTTCCCAACCTGTCTGCCAGTGAAGATGCGAGCCCCCGTACAGGGCTGCTGGTGGATGAAGGGTTCACCAGCTACTACGGGGCGCCGCTGATCTCGAAAGGCCAGGTTAAAGGCATCCTGGAAACCTTCAGCCGCCAGCAGTTGAACCCGGATACGGAGTGGGTGGACTTTCTGGAGACGCTGGCCGGACAGGCAGCGATTGCCATCGACGACGCCGCGCTGTTCGATAACTTGCAGCGCTCCAACCTGGAGCTGAAGCTGGCATACGACGCCACGATCGAAGGCTGGTCGCGCGCCCTCGACCTGCGGGACAAAGAGACCGAAGGTCACACCCAGCGCGTCACCAATATGACCGTGCAGTTAGCGCGGGCGATGGGTTTAAGCGACCAGGAAATCGTGCAAATCCACCGCGGCGCCCTGCTGCACGATATCGGCAAGATGGGGATCCCGGACAATATCCTGTTAAAACCCGGCCCGCTCACCGACGAGGAGTGGGAGATCATGCGCAAACACCCGACCTATGCGTACGAAATGCTGTCTCCCATTGCTTACCTGCGGCCGGCGCTCGATATTCCTTACTGCCACCATGAAAAATGGGATGGCACCGGCTATCCGCGCGGCCTGAAAGGCGAGCAGATCCCCATGGCGGCACGGATTTTTGCGGTGGTCGATGTCTGGGATGCGCTCAGCTCGGACCGCCCCTACCGCCCGGCTCTGCCCAAAGAAGAAGTGCTTGCCTACATTCGAGAACAGTCGGGGAAGCACTTTGATCCCAGAGTGGTCGAGGCTTTTCTGCAGGCCGTGGAATAGAATTGCCCGCTCTGGTCATTGAGCGTGTCTCTCCCCTCTGCGCCTGGTCGGATCTTTATCACCAGGACACTGTGCAAGTTCATGGAATCGCTCCGCCCTGGTGGGCGGTTTTTATTTGCTGTGTAGAATTCCCACCACTCGATAAGACCGGAGCGTCGACGCCGCTTATCCCGCGGCCGGCTGCGCCAGCCTGCCCGTGAACCGGCGCAGCCGGAAAACCGCCTCAAGCCGTCTGTCAGGCCTATCCGAAAAATTGAGTTCAGATCCATAAGGGCTGGAGGGCCCCTGATTCGGATAAAGATTATATAATTCTTTGGGGTCAAAGAAATTGAGGGGAAAGTTGAGGTTCACATTCTTTGACCGTGGTCTTCTTCGCACCTGTTCAAGCGCACATACTCACTCCCGGTGTGAGCGAACATGAGAATTCGATAAGAATCCTCACGACCTGTCATGCTGTCAGTGGTTCGTTCGACGTTAAGATAGAACGACTACTTCAGGCGACAGAGAGGGAATACATGCCAGAAGCGGATTCATCATGCAGCGGAACAGGTCGAAAGGTGCTTACACAGGTTTGAATAAATTACATCCCCCACATACGAAAGGAAGAAAATATGCCCCAGGAGTTTATTGAAATCCGCGGAGCACGTGAGAACAATCTAAAAAACATCTCGCTGCGCATTCCGAAACGCAAGATCACGATCTTTACCGGTGTTTCAGGGTCGGGCAAATCCTCGATCGTGTTCGACACCATCGCCACCGAAGCACAGCGGCAGTTATACGAAACTTTCAGCATGTTCGTGCGCAATTTCCTGCCGCGCTACGGTCAGCCGGACGCCGACGCGATCGAGAACCTGGGCATGGCCATCATGGTGGATCAAAAACGCCTGGGCGGCGGTTCACATTCCACGGTGGGCACCATCACCGATATCTACAC
>JAAYXE010000006.1 GCA_012516075.1 Chloroflexota bacterium
CTGTTGTCGAGGGCGGGCTGCTGGTGCGGCCCGGACCGCGCAGCGTCGGGCGCGGAGTGCGCGTCGCCGCAGGGCGGGTGCCCGGCCGGCGGGTAGCGGTTGCGGTGGCGGTGGCCGTGCCGGTTGGCGCTGTTGTCAGCGTGATCACCGGTTCGTCCGCACAGCGCCCCGGGCCGGTCTCTCCCAGGTTGAAGGCATTTAACACCCGGAACAGAGCTTCCCCTTCCGCGCGCTCCTCGGGAGTCAGGCGGTCATAAGCCGGATGCCGGTTGAGCCAATCGCTGGCTGCGATCATATCGCGCTCGATCACCCGCCCGTCGGCGCCCTTGAGCACATTCAGCGTGGCGGCAAAGAACTCCTTTAAGACCAGCGCACGCGTGCTGTCCTGGTTGTTCTGGACCAGGATCTGACGTGCATCCTGCATAGAGTATGTGAGACGGCCGATGATAATGTTATCGGTCAGCCAGGCTTCGGGATGCTGCGCCCAGTACTGCATGCTGTAGGTGCAGTTCGGATCCTGAGTGGCTGACGCCTGCCGGGAGATCAGGATCGCAGCAGTTGGCGAGCCGGATGGCTCTTCTGCTAAGGTGGGAGTCGCTCCCGCTGGCATCACGGGCAGCGTTTCAGATGCCCCGCTGGTGTCCGGTACTTCTGTCGGGGCGGTGCAGGCACTGACAAAAAAGATGCTGACCCACAGAGTGGCCAGCAGAACGAACCATTTCCGCTGCGATGCCCTCCGGCAGAACGCCAGGTGGGAGTGTAAGTGATTATTCATTGAAAATACTTTCACATCAGCGCTGTGTGCTGTGGAAATTCCTCTTGATTATTCCCCTTCAGGAATTTCATGCAGGTCATACCTCTCCACCGATCTGGATACCTGCATAAACCAATACCGCTAATAATGCGCATCTTATCCCCCGCGCAGGTAATCATAAGCCTGTGTTCGCCTGGATGGAACCCAGCGTGAGGACCTGTTAACCGGTTCTTAAATTCCATTATACATGATATTCACATTCGAAGGGAACGAAACGGGTAATATCTTTGACGATAATGCACCCCTGGAGGACCCAATGCAACAAAGAAAACCAGTTACGGCGCTTCTGCTGCTGATCCTGCTGCTCGCCGCCCTCCTCCCACTGCATCCTGCTTTTGCCGGCAGCCTCGACAGCAGCACCTCACCCACGGCCCCCCAGGCGCCGGACGTCGATAATGCGTATCAAAACGGAAACCGGCCGCTCTTCCTCCCGCTGGTCTCCAGAAGGACTGGGGGTCAGGTGGGGAACTACCTCGCCGGTCTGCGCGTCAACGCCCCCTATTTCCAGGATAGTTTCAATTTTGGCGAAGCGGCGATCTTCTGGTTTGGAAGCGTTACAGACATTGAAAACTACGCCGATGTGCGCGTCGGTTACACATCCAGAGAACTGGTGATCCATGTCGCTGTGATCGATAAGTATTTATGGTACCAGCGCCGCGCCCAGCCCCAGGATTTCGTGAACTGGGATGCCGTATCCGTTTTTCTCAACCTCAACGGCAGTCAGGGCGGCAGCCTGGATGGGAACAGCTACCGCTTTGACGCGATGCTGAACTGGGATGAGGCGGACCCTGACTACCAGGCAGCCTACCGCGGTCAATCCGGCAGCTGGTCACAGGTGAGTATTCCTTTCACCGCCCAGACCAACTGGCGAGGGCAGGCCCCGAACGACAACGCAAAGGCCGATTCAGGCTGGACCATGCGCCTTGCTGTGCCGTTTTCCAGCCTGGGAGTCTCCGGACCACCCGCGAAAGGTACTGTCTGGGGGCTGGCCCTGAAGGTTCACGATCGCGACAATAAAGACGACGGGCCGCTTACCGCTCAGGTCTGGCCGCCCGCGTTTCAGGAGACCGTGCCTGCAAGCTGGGGCCAGCTCGCATTTGGCCTGCCTGAATTCCAGGTGGTCAATGCCCGCCCCGGCGGTACAGTGAAGATCCGCCACGGCAGCAACGGCGCCCGGGTGGTCGACGCCATGGTTGGCGGCGGTACGAACTGCGGCGATCACCTGCGCTGGGGTGAGTGGGGCTGGAGAAACTGGGCCGGTACGAAAGAGATCAACATTCAAAACCAGGGCGACCTGGCAGACTGGCTCTGTTTTTCGAAGTATTATGTGACCTTTCCGCTCGATTCCGTTCCGCCGGGCAAGGTGCTGATCTCGGCAAAGGTTACGCTGTACCAGTTTGGCAACGCCGGGGGTGGGCAGTGGGGCGACCCGCCCGATTCGGTCATCCAGGTGCTCACCGCTGCCGCTGGATGGGATGAGCACACGATCAACTGGAACAACGCGCCCCTGGCCGGCGAGAACATCAGCATGACTCGTGTGCAGGGTCTGAAGAATCAGCCGCCCTGGCCAGGCGTGGCGCGCACATGGGACGTCAGCGTGGCTGCAGCCCAGGCTTATGCAAACGGCCAGTCACTGAACCTGGTTTTCTATTCGGCCGATGCGCCGCGCCACACCGGCAAATACTTTGTCAGCTCCGATGCAGCCGATTGGAACCAGACCGGCCGGCCCACGCTCGAGATCGTCTGGGGCGAGCCGTAGGCGTTATCTAACGACCTGCAGCGCCGTAAAAAATTTAACCCCCGGAAGCGGTAAAACTGTAACAAATGATATTCTGGGGCGTTAAAACAGGGTGTATGGGATACGCGAAAACGCTTCGCGCCTGTACACCCTGTTTGGGTGATCGGGGATTTCCAGCCCAAATCCTGGCATTGATGTTGTCGTGATGGTCACCATGTGAAAGATTTCGCACCTGCCGCAAGCCGCGGAAGGTGGCGATTACTTCATTGGAGGTAAAGGAAAGATCCGTATATCCCTGTCCGACGAAAATACTCATTTCGATGTCGGAAGGGCGGAGCATTCCTGTTTGCAGAAGGGGATCGCCCGGACATCCTGCAGGGGTGCCTAGGATAATCCCTATTACAAATTTAAGGGTTTTCCCTACCCGGTTTAGGTAGGGGGAATCCCCGTTGAAACACAGGGTGGAAATCGCTATAGTGAGAAAGTGTTTCTGGGAATATCGTCAGGGACATTAACATTCTGCCGCAGAAGCGCTTTTTCCAGTTTCTGTTCTTACGAGGGGGTCTACACTGGGGGAATTCCATCAGGAGCCGTTTTTTCCTTAATGATTCACTGAAAAGATATCTGATCGAACAGCCCTATCACAGCACCGGTTGAAGCATCTTTGTCTTTACATTAGCTGACTGGCCTGGGATAGGTTTTTGCTTTCCAGGGTCTATCCTGCAGGTTGAGAAAGGAGCGGGGTATAGATCGACAAGGGGTTGAGGAGGTTTGAATGGAGTCAACGGTACCGGGCATCAACAATCTTGTTGAGACATCGCTGCTGATAAAAGTCAAGCAGGCAACTCACAATATTCCCCGGCAGCTCCAGTGGCGTTTGTTCGTTATCAGCCTGATTGTCAGCGATATCGTTATGGCCGCAGCCGGCTTCAGGCTGGCCTACTTCATCCGGTTTGAACTTAACCTGCCGTTCTTTTACCTCGAGCAAATAACACCGGTAACCTATTATGAGCGCATCGTGCTCATCCTGATGCCGTTCTGGCTGGTCCTGTTTACAGCCTTTGGCCTGTATGACCGCAAACATCTTCTGGGAGGTGCAGAGGAGTACGGGCGGGTTTTCAACGCCACCACCGTCGGGATGGTTGCCCTGATCGCCGCCGGCTTCCTGGATCCGGACTTTGTCATCGCACGCGGCTGGCTGCTGCTTGCGTGGTTTATCGTTTTCTTCTTAACGGCTCTGGGGCGCTTTGTCCTGCGCCGGGTGGTGTACTTCCTGCGCCCCAGGGGGTATTTCATTTCGCAGGCGGTCATCGTTGGTGCCAATGACGAAGGGCTGTCTCTGGCGCAGCAGCTGTACAGCTGGAAGACTTCCGGCCTGCATGTGCTCGGTTTTGTGGATGAAAAACTGCCCCCCGGCACACGCGTCTCCGACCAGTTCTGCATCCTGGGTACTGTGGACGACCTTGACAGCCTGGTCTCCCAGTACGATATCGAAGAGGTGATCCTGGCCTCCAGCGCGATCTCGTCGCGCGAGAAAATGCTGGAAATCTTCAAGCGCTACGGGGTCGGTACAAAGGTCAACGTGCGCCTGTCTTCCGGGCTGTATGAGATCATCACCACGGGCCTGAGCGTGAAGGAGTTCGCTTATGTGCCGCTGGTGGGTGTCAACCAGGTCCGGCTGACGGGCGTCGACCGCGTGCTGAAGTTCCTGCTGGATTACGGACTGACCATCCCCGGACTGATCCTGATATCCCCTCTGCTGCTGCTGATCGCCATCGCCATCAAGCTGGATTCCCCCGGCCCGGTGATCCACCGCCGGCGTGTCATGGGCGTGAACGGGCAGACCTTTGACGCCTATAAATTCCGCACCATGTACGTCAACGGGGACGAAATCCTGGAGCAGTACCCGGAACTGAAAGCCCAGTTGAACGAAGAGCACAAGCTCAAGGACGACCCGCGTGTGACGCGCGTGGGGCGCTTCCTGCGCAGGACCAGCCTGGATGAGCTTCCGCAGCTCTTCAACGTGCTGAAGCGCGAGATGTCCCTGGTCGGGCCGCGCATGATCAGCCCGGCTGAAATTGAGAAATACGACCAGTGGGATATCAACCTGCTGACCGTGCAGCCCGGCATCACCGGTCTGTGGCAGGTCAGCGGCCGCTCCGATATCTCTTACGAACAGCGGGTGCGCCTGGATATGCACTATATTCGCAACTGGTCCATCTGGTTGGATTTACAATTACTGCTGCAGACCATTCCGGCAGTGATAAAGCGCCGCGGGGCCTATTAGGCTGCCAGGGAAGGCTGTTTCTCGCTTCAGGTCCTGTTAGAATCTGACGAACACCATAGAACAAGGAGATCAACAACGTGAAAGTACTCGTCACCGGAGGAGCCGGTTTTATCGGCTCGCATGTCGTCGATCAATATATCGATCATGGCTATGAGGTCGTCGTTGTCGACGATCTCTCCACCGGGCGCATCTCGAACCTCAACCCGGCCGCAAAGTTCTACCAGATGGACATCCGCAGCCCGGAAATCGCCGGTGTATTCGAAAAAGAGAAACCCGATTTTGTCAACCACCACGCGGCGCAGATGGACGTGCGCAAATCGGTGGCCGACCCCCTGTTTGACGCTGACGTCAACATCCTCGGCTCGATTCGCCTGATCGAACTGGCCAGGATTCACGGGGTGAAGCGCTTCATCTATATTTCCACCGGTGGGGCGGTGTACGGCGAGCCGGTGTACCTGCCCTGCGATGAGGAGCACCCCATTAACCCCATCTGTCCGTACGGGGCCAGCAAACACACGGTGGAGCACTACCTGTATATGTACAACATCAACTACGGGTTGAACTACACCGTTATCCGCTACCCCAACGTCTACGGCCCGCGCCAGGATCCGAACGGCGAAGCCGGTGTGGTTGCCATATTCACCGGGCTGATGCTGGAGGGGAAACAGGCGTATATCAACGGCGACGGCGAGCAGGAGCGCGATTTCGTCTACGTCAGCGACTGTGCGCGCGCCAATATTCTGGCTACCGGGATGACGGCCGGCAGCGGTATCTACAACGTTGGCTCCGGGCAGGGAACCACGATCAATGAGATCTTCCACCAGTTGAAGAAGATCACTGCGTATCCGCTCGATGAGGTGCATGCCCCTGCCAAGCTGGGCGAAACCCGCCGCATTTACCTCAACGCCGATAAAATCCGGCGCGAACTGGGCTGGGAGCCCACGGTAACCCTCTACGAGGGACTGGAGAAAACGGTCGATTACTTCCGCACTGTGGAGCGAGTGGCTTGATTATTGTTCAAACCCCGCTGAGAATCAGCCTCTTCGGCGGTGGTACAGATTTTCCCTCGTTTTACTGTTCCGAAGGAGGCGCGGTTCTCAGTTCAGCGATCGATAAATACATCTTCGTTTCAATCAAAAAACGCTTCGACCGCAAGATTCGCATTGGTTACACGCGCACCGAGATGGTAGACTCGGTCGATGAGGTCCAGCACGAGCTGATCCGTGAAGCCCTGCGCAAGACCGGTATCACCCAGGGTGTTGAAATCACCACCATGGGCGATATCCCCGATGCCGGTTCTGGGCTGGGCTCCTCCAGCACGGTGACCGTGGGCGCGCTGCAGGCGATGTATACCTACCTGGGGAAAATTGTCACCGCCGAGCAGCTCGCCAGGGAAGCCTGCGAGATCGAAATCGAAAAGCTGGAGAAACCGATTGGTGTGCAGGATCAATATATCTCCGCTTACGGGGGTTTTCGTTTTATCGAGTTCAAACCCTCCGGAGAGATCCAGGTTCAAGAAATGAACCTGGATCCGGCCCTGATGCGGCAGTTGAACGATAATTTGATGCTGTTCTTTACAGGTGTTACCCGTCGTTCAGCGGTGATTTTGAATGAGCAGAAGAACAACATCCACGACCGGCTTTATGTGCTCCGTACATTGAAGCAGATGGCCTACCAGGCCCGGGATGAGCTGCTGCGTGGGAATGTGGATGCCATTGGCGAGCTGCTTCTTGAACATCCAGCTTTCGTGGAGCAGCTCGCCAGC
>JAAYXE010000059.1 GCA_012516075.1 Chloroflexota bacterium
ATAATATTCTAACCCGCATTTCAAAATCGATAATTTGTGATTCTTGCAACTTATCATGCCTCCCGTTTTCACTGCATCCATGCTATGATTGATTTATGGAGCGCGTCCTGCTGGTTGAAAACGATCCGGAGATCATCGATTTAGCTGCCCGGCAGGCTTTGCCTTCGATCGGTTTACGGGTTGAAGTGGCTCGCACGGCAGCCGGGGGTTTACAGACAGCAGCCCGTTTCAACCCCGATGCAATCCTCCTCGGGCTCAAGCTGCCCGACTTAAGCGGCAAAGACCTCCTGGTAGCCCTGTCATCTCAGGGGATTGAGACCCCGGTCATCGTGATCGCCCCTGCAGGCTCTGAGTCCGAAGTGATCCAGACGTTCCGCCTGGGCGCAGCCGATTACCTGCGCTGGCCGGCGCGCGAGGCCGAGATTGTCTCTGCGGTCGAGCGCGTGCTCAAACAGGTGCGTACCAGGAGAGAGCGTGAAACCCTGGCCCGCAAGCTGAAGCAGTCCAACGATGCCCTGCAGTGCCGGGTGCGTGAATTGACGACCTTATCGGCTCTGGGGAGAGCGATCACCTCGCTGTCGAATCCGGCCAGCCTGTATGAAAAAATCGTTGAAGCGGCGGTTTATATGAGCGAAGCGAACTGCGGCTGGCTGCTGCTGCGAGAAAACCGCAGCTCGCCATTTATTCTCAGCGCGCAGCGCAACCTGCCCTCCAGAGCGGCAGCTCAAATCGGCAAATCCTGGGACGACGGCATCAGCTCGCTGGTGGCGGTTTCCGGAGAGGCGCTGACCATACACGGCGAGCCTCTCAAACGCTTTGCCGTCTCTCGCTTCGGAAAAGCAGTGCTGATCGTCCCCCTGAAAGTCAAAAAAGAAGTGATCGGGCTGCTGGTTGTGCTGCGCAAAGAAGAACAACCCTTCTCGTCATCCAGCAAAGCCCTGCTGGAGGCCGTTGCCGATTATGCTTCGATCTCTCTGGTGAACACTCGCCTGGTCAGCGTGCTGGAGGAACGCGCTCGCACCCTGCACGAAGCGGCCGAAAAAGCGCGCAGTAGCGAACGGCAGAAAGAAGAGTTGATCCGCAGAATCCAGAAAGAGTTAAAATCCCCGCTCGCTGACGCTGTGAAAGCTCTGGACTCTCTACTGGAAGAAGATGAACCCCGGCTGAATGCCGCGCAAAAGGGGATCCTGCGTACTGCCGGAGAGAAACTGCTCCAGGTTGCCGAAATTATTGCGGCTATCGATAACCCGGGGCAGGTTTCCTGATATCCGGCGGAGATGCGCCGGGCAAACTCTTACATTTCTCATCCCATCATAAGCCTGTCTGACTGATCTCAGTGACGCGCATGGCACCGGAACACATTCTCTTAGCGATATCTGATCATGCCACCGGGCAGCTCCTGGAGCGAGGGGTACTGCAGCCGGCCGGCTATCAGGTTTCTGCCGTACCGGACCTGCAAAGCGCGGCGCAGGCACTCAAGAAACAGCTCCCCGATCTACTGATCCTCAGTGACCGCTTTCCTGCAGGGAGCGGGCTGGATTTTGGCGCTCAACTGCTGGAAGACTATCCATTTCTTCCCATTCTGCTTCTGCCCAACGAACACAGCGAGAATCTGCCTGGCGAGGCCCTGCGCCGGGGTTTTGCCGGCTATCTGAAGCCGCCGCTGCGGCCGCAGCAGGCGCAGCAGGTCATCGCCCAAACGCTGGAGCGGCGCAGAAAACAGCAAGCGTGGATCGAGGCCAGGCTCAAGGAACACCAGAGCCAGGAGCAAAGACTTTTAGAGCAGCGGCTGGAAAGCCTGGAGGAGCTGCACGCCGTCGGGCGTCAGGTGACGGCTTCACTGGACCTCGACAGTGTGCTGACCGCCGTCGTGGATGCGGCCGTGAGAATCTCTGGAGCCGAAGAGGGTTTGCTGCTGCTGCTCGACGAAAATACGGGCGAACTATATTCGCGCGCAGCGCGCAACCTGGATGATGAATTTGTGCGCACCTTCCGCCTGCCCGTTCAGGATTCGCTTGCCGGCCAGGTGATCATCAGCGGCCAGCCCCTGCTGCTGGATGAGCAGACGCCGCAAAAGATCAAAACCGCTTACCTGGTGTATTCTCTGCTGTATGTCCCTATGCGCGTCCAGGGTCGCGTGATCGGCGTACTGGGCGTGGACAACCGCGAGCGCAGGGCAACTTTCAACGAATCACAGATCGCCCTGATCTCAACCCTGGCGGATTATGCCGCTATTGCGGTTGAGAACGCTCGCCTTTATTCCCGATCGGAAGCGGAGCGCAGCAAACTGGAATCCATCCTGACCCATCTCAAGGAAGGGGTGTGGATCCTCGATCAGGATCACCGCATCCTGCTGGTCAACCCCACAGCCCGGAAGGACTTCAACCTGGCTGAAGATGAGAACCTGCTGGGGAAACGGATTCAGGATGTGGTGCAGAATGAGGATTTCGTCGAGCTGTTTACCGAACCCGAACGCAGCTGGCCTGCACGCAGAGAAATCACCCTGGATGACGATCGTGTGCTCAATGCCCAGCTCACACCTATTCCGGATGTGGGACTGGCGATCACCATGCAGGACATCACCCACCTCAAGGAACTGGATAAAATCAAATCGGATTTCGTCAACACCGTCTCACACGATCTGCGCTCGCCGCTCACGGCTATTTTAGGTTATGTCGAATTAATTGAACGCGTGGGGCCGGTCAACGAACAGCAGAAGATGTTTATTGACCGGGTGGATCTGAGCGTGCAGCACATCGCCTCGCTGATCAACGACCTGCTCGATCTGGGGCGCATTGAGGCAGGTTTTGACACGCAGAAAGACCGCATCTCTCTGCACACGATCATCCATTACAGCATAGAGGGACTGCGCGGCCGGATCGAAGAAAAATCTCAGAATCTGGTGGTGAACGTCGCAGAAGATCTGCCGCTCATACTCGGGAACCCGATCCGTATTCGCCAGATGGTGGTAAACCTGCTGGGCAACGCCTCGAAATACACGCCTGAGGGCGGGCAGATCAGGATCGATGCACAGGCCGAGGGCGATCAGATCATCATCCGCGTGTCCGACACCGGGGTGGGCATTCCCCCTGCCGACCAGCCCTATATATTCGACAAGTTCTACCGCTCCAGCAACGTGCCAGAAAATGTTACAGGCACCGGACTGGGCCTCTCCATTGTGAAATCCATTGTCGAAAACCACCGCGGCCGCATCTGGGTAGATTCTACACCGGGCAAAGGATCGACCTTTACCGTTGTGCTGCCAGCTGCAGGCCGCGATGACTGAACCTGCTGGCTGTCAGGAGATTAATAACGGGCTGGCGTTCAAAAGAACGCCAGCCCTGTTTATTCACTTTCCTTAAATCAGTCTCCACCAGGGCGGTGAGGAGAACCTGGTGGAGACTTTCGCCAAAGGAGGAAACAGCGATGAGCATTCAGGAGAAATTCCTGATTTCCATCTTGTTGTATTTATGATACTTGAAACACCGTTTTTTGGTTACGGTAGAAGGTCATAATTTACATATGATATTATTCACAGCCATCTGTGACAGGTAAAATGATGAAGATCCGCCGGTCTGGCCCGCTTTATGCCGGAGAATCGCCGAAGGTGACCGCGTAATAGCGGCAGAGATGCTTCAACGGGCAGGCCGGGCAGTTCGGCAGCCGCGCATGACAGATCTCACGCCCCAGCCGGATCAGATTGAGGTGCACAGGATAATAGGAATCGACCGGGAACAGCTCCGCCAGGTGCTGGTGGGCCTGATCGGCGCTCATTTTGGGAGGCCGCAGTCCCAGGCGGCCTGAAACCCGGTAAATGTGCGTGTCGACAGGGAAAGCCGGCTTCCCCAGCGAAAACAGCAGCACGATAGCGGCTGTCTTGGGGCCCACGCCGTTGAATGACTGCAGCCATGCGGAGGCTTCTTCCTCAGGCATATCTTTCAGGAAATCCAGATCCAGCTTCCCCCGTTGAACGGTGATCTCACGTAATACTTTCTGAATACGCGGGCCTTTTTGATTGGCAAGACCGGCAGGGCGGATCGCCGCGATCACCTCTTCTTCAGGCGCGTCCCGCACGGCCTCCCAGGTGGGGAAGCGCGCTCTGAGGGCATTGAAGGCCCGGTCACGGTTGGTATCGTTCGTATTCTGGGAGAGAATGGTCGATACGAGCTCATCCAGCGGCGGAAGGGGGTTTCTCCACACTGGTTTCCCGTAAAAGTCCATCAACTCCTGGTGAACAGCCAGGGCCTGCTGGCGAAGATCCATGGTCAGCATTTCCTCATCGTGTGATATTTGGTTTATTACAAAAAAAGTGATCGGCGTCAGGCGCTGCCGGCGCGCTGGAGTGTGAACACAGGGCGCGCCTCGCCGACAGCAATTTTCCGCCAGTTGTAGACGGGCAGAACCGGGCCGAATTCAGAAAGCAGCCCCAAATCTGCATCGTTCAAGGCCCCCAGCTGGCGCAGCAGTTCCAGCGTTACCGGCGGGCGGACACGGCTCTTCAGGTCTCCATCGCTAACCTTAATGGCAATCCCGAGCGCTGGAGACCCTGGTCCGAGTGCTCCGGGCATCAGGCCAACCGCCTGAAAGCCCTCAGCTCCGCCTTTGACCACGAAGCGCCCCTGCCCCACTTCCATCAAGCGTGAATCAAAGCGCCCCGGACCGGCAACCATATCCGGATTAAAGATCATTGCTGAAGTCACCGTCCGGCACGCAGCCGCCCGGGCTTCCGGCTCCACTTTCCCGCTATCCGGGTCGCACAGGCGTGCATACGCCAAGGCCGCGTTGTACAGCGGCACCGCAAAATTGGGAGCCGAGCAGCCGTCAATGCCAATGCGGACATCCTCGGGCGGCAGGGCGCACATCTCCGCAAACGTACGCAGGATGAGCACCTGCACCGGATGGTGGATGTCGATGTAGGGCGGGCTGTCAGAATGGGCCGCCGTTGATTCCCCCAGCATATGAGCGAGGGCCAGCATGCCGGTATGTTTCCCCGAACAGTTATGGCGGTTCGGGGTCGGCGCTTCTCTGCGCTCCTTCATGGCTTCGGCAGTCGGCTCGTCATAGGGAGAATGCACCCCGCAGAGCAGGTCTGCTTCTGCAACCCCGGTTTTATTCTGGAGCGTCTTCAGGACGGAGACATGTTTGTCCGTTCCCGAATGAGAAGCGCAGATCAGGGCGATCTCACGCGGGGTGAGGTTGAATGCGGTCTGTCCCCCGTGCTCCAGGAAGGGCAGAGTCTGAAACGGTTTGGCACTGGAGCGCAGAAAAGTGACCAGATAAGGATCGCCAACCCAGGCAATTAATTGGCCCGTCGCATCTACGACTGCGGCGGAGCCCAGGTGTGTCGACTCGATTGTCTCACCACGCGTGAGCTGGAAGAGGGGCTGAAATTCCGAATCGGGCATCGATGTGCCCTGTGAATTCTCCCTTGTGCGCCGATTTGCCAGGCGCTAATCTTCTTCCTCTTCGATATGCGTTTCTTCGACCGGGGCTGCCGAACGGTAGCGGCGCGAGAAATAATGGTAAAGCCCAAATCTCAGGCGGTTGTAGAACATGGTCTGCCGTTCGCCGGAAATTCGCACCTGAGGCATAAAATCGGGGATCAATTCTTCGGTCGCTTCCGCCGGGGCATTGGTTTGCGCAAGTTTCTCCAGGCGGTTGTGAATCGTTTCCAGCATCTCTCGCTGGGCATGGACGGTTTCGGCGGGCACAAGTCCGCCGCGTCCGCTGACAATCACATAATCCGCGTATTCTTTTTGCAGCAGTTCCAGTGCCTCGATCCATTCGGGGATATCGGCCTGCGCCAGGAAGGGCGGCTGGTCCTTGACCACTGTATCGCCGACGAAAATCACACGCGCATCGGGGATGATCACCCAGGTCGACCCCGGTGCCGGACCCGGATGGTGTTCCAGGATGATCTGCGGCCCACCCCAGTAAAACGTCATCTGGTCGGTGAAGGTGATGTCGGGGATCGCCCAGCGCATACCGATTGCATCGCTGTAGGTCTCCCAGACTGCCCCACTTTCCATACTCTGGCCCTTAAAGATCGTTGGCCGGTTGCGAAAAATCTGCGCCGTGCGTTCCTGGGTGACAATCGTGCTGTCCAGCGCGCGATCACCGAGGGTGCGATCGGGATGCGCATCCAGGTTCACCAGCAGGCGGTTGGCGCCTCCGCGCTG
Organism: Chloroflexota bacterium; assembly: GCA_012516075.1. Taxonomy (GTDB): domain Bacteria; phylum Chloroflexota; class Anaerolineae; order Anaerolineales; family UBA4823; genus JAAYXE01. The sequence goes on from JAAYXE010000059.1 coordinate 6,180, forward strand.
GTTGAGCAGCGACGAACGCCAGATGCGTGCGTCTTCAGGGCGCAGTGGGGAATCCAGCATGATCGTGCCGTGTGAAAAAACCAGCCCCCCCAGGGTTACACCCAGAAAAGAATCTTCGTAATAAATTCCTCGCTCAATCTGGTGCATATGATTTCCTGAATCGGGTATCTGTGTACTTCCACCACTGAACTTCAGCAGTCCGCTGCCGGCCTGACCGGCAGCGTAAAATGAAAGCTGGCTCCAGAACCGGGTACGTTCTCAACACCGATTTCTCCCCCGTGGGCATGCACGGCCAGGCGGCAGAAAGCCAGCCCTAAGCCAAAGCCCCGCGGTCCCTGTTCCCCGTTCAAACGCGTAAATTTATCGAAGATGCGCTCCTGATCCTCAGGCGGGATGCCAGGCCCGCTGTCCTGAACCCAGGTGCGGATGAATCCATCCTGGAGCCGGGCGCCAACATAGATTTTACTCGCTTCGGGAGTGTACCGGATCGCATTTTCCAGCAGGTTGATCAGTACCCGGCGGATCATGTCGCCATCGACCTCCACCTGAGGGAGCCCAGGAGAAACATCGAGGACAATCTCAACCTGTTTATTCTTCGCAATCGGTGAGACGGCATCCAGCGAGTCGGCAATGATTTTCGAAAGATCGTCCGGATGGCGGTTGCCCAGTTCCTGGCCTGCTTCCAGGCGGTTCATATCCAGCAGCGAGTTGGTCAGGCGCTGAATGCGATCGGTGGAGCGGATGGCAATATCCAGCAGCGGTTTGAGATCTTGCTTGTCATCCTCTTTATAGAGTAGTGAATCCAGCACATCCAGGCTGGAAACGACATTGCCCAGAGGCGAGCGCAGGTCATGGTAAATCATCGAAATCAGGTCATCGCGCAGGCTGTCCAGCTTCTTGCGTTCGGAAATATCGCGCAGAATCCACTGCAGGTGGAAGTCGCTGTCAATCTCCACACTGCGCACATAGACCTGAACGGGGATCTCAGATCCGCCGGGTGTGTGCAGGGTCGACTGGTATGAGAGCGTTTCGCCCGAATAAAGCTTTTCGAATTTCTCACCCAGATGCTCTTCGGAGACGACCTGCAGATCCCGGATCTGGCGGTGACGCAGCTCTTCTGCCGGCTGCTGGATGGTGATTTCCGCCTGATGGTTCAGCTCCATAATGCGCCCATCCCAAACGGTGATGAGGATGGGATCGATGTTGTCATCGAAGAGATCGTGGTAGCGCTTGTGAGCAGCCTGTAAACGCTCAAAAAGCTGTGCATGCCGGATGGCCGATCCTGCCAGACTGCCGATTCCGGTCAGAACCGTCAGAGCGTCTGCGCCAAAATTGTTGTCCACCGGGTTGAGGGCTTCGACAATGCCGATCACCTCATCGTTAGAGCGAATCGGCGCGCAAACGACGGCCCTGGTCTTAAAACCAGTCAGCCTGTCCGCCTCCGGATCAAAAAGAGGATCTTCCTGTGCGTTCGGGACCACAAGGCCCTGCCCGTGCCGGGCAACCCATCCGGCAATTCCCTGGCTTACCGGGAAGCGCAGGCCGAGCATATTGCGCTCCTCCATGGGGATCGACGCGGCGTACTCCAGCTCCTGGCCCTGAGGGGTGAGCAGCGCCAGCGATACGGCTTCCACCCGCAGCGCCTGGCTGATCTGCTCCAGTATTCGCTGCAGCACCACCTCGAGATCTAGGGAAGAGGTAATGGCGGCTGCACTCTCGGCGAGAGCCGTCATGATCCTGGCCTGGCGCTGGCTTTCCGCATACAGACGGGCGTTGAGTATTGCGATACCGGCCTGGTCGGCGATCGCCTGGGCCAGTGAAAGGTGGCTTTGATCGAAGAAACCGGGTTCAGGGTGCACCAGCGTCAGCACACCCACCAGTTGATCACGCGCCGTGATTGGCGCACTGACGGCCGATTTTGGCCCCGTTTTTGTTTTAGAGTCGTCCGGCCGGAACAGCCAGCGCTCATCCTTGCTGGTATCAGGAATCAGAACCGCCTGCCTGCTGCGAGCCACCCAACCGGCCAGTCCCTGCCGGTAAATGATATCCAGCTGACTTGCGGCGTCATCGATCAGCCGGCGGTCAACCACAATCGCCGCATCCATTACCTGCCCGCTGTCATCCAGTACGATCAGGCTGCCGTTCACTGCCCCTACATTTTCAATCGCCAGAAAGAGAACTCGCTGCAGCAGTGTGGACAGATCCAGCGCCGAAGCCAGCTCTCGACTGATATGGTAAAGCAGCTCGAGAGATGTGAGCGGTGCCTCACGGTTTTTCTCTTGCACGGTCATCCTGTCTTTCCTTCATTGTGTTGTTCGCCGTAGCGCTGCAAAGTCGACGGGACCAGCAGGGGCAGAGTGCGAGAGGAGAAGTCATGTCATAGTACTCTGGGACTGTGTCTATGTATAAAGTATAGCATACATACCAGCAGCGAAAGGCTGTCAGACCTGTATATCCGCAGCCGGCATCGTTACAGCACAGGAAGGTCCAGCATCAGCACTTCCAGAGACAGACGCGCATTGACGTTGCGGCTGAGCAGATGCAGTGTACGTTCCAGGGCCTGAATGGCGCAGCGTGCGCCTTCGATCCCCAGCCGCCCGGCCGCGGCTTCGATTTCATCCCGGCGGTCCAGGTTGGTAACCGGCGTGCTGGCTCCCGCTGCCACCAGCAACACATCGCGCCACAGCGAAATCCACACCGGCAGAACCGCCTGCAGGGTTTCTTTATAATTCTTATCGCTCGATAACCGGCTGGCGTAAGCGAAGCGTTCAACCCGGCCAGCAGTCAGCAGCCTGTGAAGGTCGTCCAGCCAGATCTGCCGCTGTTCCATCTGTTCGGGGCTCTGATAAAGCTGCAGCGCATAACCCACCCGGCCTCCGGAAATATGCGCCAGAAGCTGTGCCTGCTCGGGGGCGATTCCCCAGTGCTGCTGCAGTCCCTGAGCGGCCTGCTCTATGGAGGCCGGACGCAGGCGTATGACCTCACAGCGCGAGACAATGGTGGGGAGCAGCAGTTCGGAATTCTCTGCGGTGAGAATTAAGATCACCCTGGCAGGGGGTTCTTCAAGGGTTTTGAGCAGCGCATTGGCGGCGCCGGCACTGGCTTCTTCAAAGCGCAGCAGTATTCCGGCCCTGTAGTTCGCCTCGTAAGGAGCCAGAGAAAGTGAGCGCTGCAGATCACGAATTTGATCCACCTTGAGGCTGCCAGCTACCTGCTCCGCCTGGATAATGGAGAGGTCAGGGTGCTGCATGCGCTCGATCTGCTGACAGGAGCGGCACTGATAGCACGGCTCGCCGTCTCCGGCCGGCTGCTGGCAGTTGACTGCCTGGACAATGCGCAGGGCCAGCGTCCTTTTGCCGATCCCCTGCGGGCCGGTCAACAGGTATGCCTGGCGTAAATTCCCCTGTTTGATATGCTCTTTTAACAGTCGAACGGCGGGCTCATGTCCGATGAGGTTCCAATTCATAGCCAGAATTCTAGTCGAGAGTGGATGTCTTGGCAACACGACTTTTCCACGCCCGAACGCTGCGTCGTTTCTGGTTGACACCCCCGCTTCCGAACGGGTACAATTTCCTTTATATGAACCTTCTTGATAGCCTTAACATCCAGCAGCAGCAAGCCGTGATGGCCGGACTTGGCCCCGTGCTGGTGATTGCCGGGCCCGGCTCCGGAAAAACACGCGTCCTCACCCACCGCATTGCCTACCTGATCCGTTCCATGGGTGTGCGGCCCTATAATATCCTGGCCGTCACGTTCACCAATAAAGCGGCCAGAGAAATGGAAGCGCGCGTGGAAAACCTGCTGGGCGCTGCGGCGCGCGGGCTGACCCTGGGCACGTTCCATTCGATCTGCGCCCGTATTCTGCGGCGCGAAGCCCAGCACCTGCCGTTCGGTTCCAACTTCGTCATCTTCGACACTGATGACCAGTTAAGCATCATCAAGCGCGCCTTGAGCGATGAAAACATCGACGAAAAGCGCTACCGGCCTCCCAGCGTCCTGGGCTCTATTTCAATTGCCAAAAACGAACTCATTCTCCCCGGGAATTATCCCGTCACCACCGGGCGCGATGAGGTGGTCAAGCGCGTCTACCAGCGCTACCAGGAACTGCTGCTGGCCAGCAACGGGCTGGACTTCGACGATCTGCTGCTGTGGACGGCCATCCTGTTAGAGGACAATCAGGCGATCAGAGAGAAGTATGCCCAGCGCTTCGAGCACGTGCTGGTTGACGAATTTCAGGATACGAACATCGCCCAGTACACGCTGCTCAAGCACCTGACATCTTTTCACCGCAACCTGTACGCGGTCGGCGACACAGACCAGTCCATTTATCGCTGGCGCGGCGCTGACTACCGCAATGTAACCCGCTTTCAAAAAGATTATCCCGATACCCAGACCATCCTGCTGGAACAAAACTACCGCTCCACGCAGCATATCCTGGATGTCGCCATGGCGGTCATCGACCGCAACCCGTACCGCACGCCCAAACGGCTGTTCACGGAACGAGGCGACGGCAGCAAGGTGGTGCTGTACGAGGCCTATGACGACCGGGTAGAGGCGGCTTACGTGGTGGATACCATTGCCACCCTGGTTGCCCGTGGGCAGGCCCAACCGGGTGACTTCGCGGTGATGTATCGCACCAACGCCCAGTCGCGCGTTCTGGAGGAGCATTTCCTGCACGCCAACCTGCCTTATAAACTGGTCGGGGCGCAGCGCTTCTACGGGCGGCGCGAAATCAAAGACCTGATCGCCTTCCTGCGGCTGGTGCACAACCCAAAGGATGAAGTCAGCCTGACACGTGTGATCAACGTTCCGCCGCGCGGCATCGGCGACAAAACTTTCCACGCCCTGCGCGTGGAAGCGAAAAAAGCGAATATATCTCCGGGAGAACTGCTGCTCGACCTGGCAGCGAATGAAAACTCCGAATACCTGAACGCGTTCAGCGGGCGCGCCGCTGGGCCGCTGGTCAACTTTGGCGCGATGCTCGCCGGCTGGATTGAAGCGAAAACGGAGCTCACCCCGCTCGAACTGACCGACCGCATCCTCGACGAGACAGGCTACCAGGCCTACATCGACGACGGCACCGAGGAAGGGCAGGACCGCTGGGAGAACGTGATGGAGTTCCGGCGGCTGGCTTCCGAGCATCAGAACGAAGGGCTGGAAACCTTCCTGGAGCAGATCGCGCTGGTCTCCGACCAGGATACGATCGACGCCAGCGGAAACGTCCCCACCCTGCTGACGCTGCACGCAGCCAAAGGCCTGGAGTTTCCGGTTGTTTTTATCATTGGATTGAATGAGGGCGTCCTGCCCCACAGCCGCTCGCTGGAGGACCCCGAAGAGATGGCGGAAGAGCGGCGGCTTTTCTACGTGGGCATCACCCGCGCCAAAGACCGTCTGTTTCTGACTTATGCGTTGAACCGCACATCCTACGGTTTTGCCGAGCCTGTCGACCCCTCACGCTTTATCGCCGATATCCCTGAGCACAAACTGGAACAGCCGCAGAAAGCCCGGACTGGCCGGCGCGCACAGACGCCCTACCGTCCGGACCGCTGGGACGCTGTTTTACCCGGGCAGCAGGCCCACACAAGGAAGGCAGCTGCCAGGCAGTATGAGCCTGGAATGCGCGTGGAGCATCCGGTCTGGGGCGAGGGCATGGTCCTGAACAGCAAAATTGAGGACGACGATGAAATCGTGGACGTCTTCTTTAATCAGACCGGGCTGAAGCGTTTGATGGCCTCGCTGGCAAATCTGGCCATAAAAAGTTGAATACGGCCACCGGGCAGCAGATCCGGCGGCCTTTTTTCTGCTTTACGCTCCTGAAAAACCGACTTATAATCCGTTTCGCTATGCCCATTCTCGCTTCAAATTCGATGGAGTTCATCAGCCGCAGCGCAGAGCAGACCCGGCGAGCTGGCATGCGCCTGGGCGCACTGCTGCAAAAGGGCGACGTCATCTGCCTGGTGGGGGATCTTGGGTCGGGGACAACCACCCTCGTGCAGGGGATCTCCGCCGGATGGGGATCGCTCGATCCCGTATCCAGCCCCACCTTTGTACTGGTGAACGTTTACCGCAGAAGCGATGAAGACCATAATGAGGAGCAGCGGCTGTTTCACCTGGATGCTTACCGCTTGAGCGGTCCGGAGGAAGCTGCTGCACTCGATCTGGACGCACTGCTGGAGAGCGGCCCGCTGGTGGTTGAGTGGGCCGACCGCATTCAACAGGCGCTCCCCAGTGAACATCTGTTAATTTCCATGCAGTTTATTGACGACAACCAGCGTGACATGATGATTTCAGCACACGGGCCGCGCTACCACCAGATGCTGGCCGAATTTCGTAAGCAGGTATTTGGAGTCGCTTGATGCTGCTGGCTTTAGACACATCAACGCGCACGGTCGGCCTGGCCCTGTATGACGGCGCCCAGGTGGTTGCAGAAACCATCTGGACCGGCACCGATTTCCACACCGTTGAACTGGCGCCGGCCGTATCCGATACCCTGAAGCGCAGCGGCACCGATATCTCGAAGATCCAGGTGCTGGCGGTTGCTACAGGGCCGGGTTCATTTACCGGCCTGCGGATCGGCATGGCCCTCGCCAAAGGTCTGGCCCTGGCCCGCAACCTGCCGCTGATCGGCGTGCCTACGCTGGATTTTCTTGCTGCCGGGCAGCCTGTCGGTGATTACCCGCTGGCAGCGGTTTTACGCGCCGGGCGCGGACGGCTGGCCGTTGGCTGGTATAAGGCCAGCAAGGGTACCTGGCAGCCGACCGGAATGGAACTGCTAACCGCGGCTGAACTTGCCCAGCGCATCGAATCCGCAACCGTGATCTGCGGCGAACTTACCGAAGATGAGCGGCGGCTGCTGGGCCGCAAACGAAAGATCGCGCTGCTGGCATCACCAGCAGCTTCTCTGCGCCGGCCAGGATTTCTGGCCGAGTGCGCCTGGCGGCGCTGGCAGACCGGGAAAGTCGATGATCCGGCCACGCTGGCGCCCATTTATCTGCACCACGGAGACCCTATTCCCGAGTAGGGTCCACAAACCGGCATGGCACCTGCGGCAAATGCCCCCATTTCCATTCGCCCGATGCGATTGGAAGACCTGCCTGAAGTCGAGAGGATTGATAAGGCATCGTTCTCCCTGCCCTGGCCGCCCAGCGCCTATCGTTATGAATTAAACGAGAACCGACACTCGATGCTCTTCGTCGCCGAGGATCAAACCGACCCGGCGCATCCGAGGGTCGTGGGGCACATCGTCATCTGGTTTATTGTGGATGAGGCGCATATTGCATCGATTGCCGTTCACCCCGACTACCGCGGCCGGGGTATCGGACAGCACCTGATTGCCCGCAGCCTGCAGGAGACGATCCGCAAAGGGTTCCAGGTTGCCACGCTCGAGGTGCGTGAAAATAACCTGACCGCCCAAAAACTGTACCAGCGTTTTGGCTTTGAGGTCGTTGGCCGGCGGTTCCGGTATTATCGTGATAACAATGAGGATGCGCTGATCATGACCATCAGCACGCTCGATGATCAGTATCTGGCCTGGTTGGAAAGCGGCGCCTGGGCCAGCGAAACGCCATAAAAAAACAGCGCATCCGGGTTGCAAATTTAAAACCAGAGGTAAAAAAAACGAGGTAACAATGAACAAGCCCAACCAGCTGTTAATGGAACGTCTTCAGGATCGCTCTGCGTGCGTAGCGGTGATTGGCCTGGGCTACGTCGGGCTCCCGCTGGCCACGGTGTTCGCCGAAGCCGGCTTTCGGGTCGTCGGCATTGATCCCGACCTGCGCAAAGTCGAAAACATCCGCCAGGGGAAAAGTCACATTCAGGACGTGCCCGGCGAGCAGGTCGCCCGCCTGGTGGCGGCCGGCAAGCTGAGCGCCACCAGCGATTACGCCGCCATCCAGGATGCGCAGGCGGTCAGCATCTGTGTGCCC
>JAAYXE010000060.1 GCA_012516075.1 Chloroflexota bacterium
CGGCCACGGTGATTATGATCATTTCGGGCATCCTGTTCTTTTTGATGGGCCTGATCTCAGAGCAGATCGCGCAGCTCCGCTTCGACCGCAGCGAGTATGCAAACGCAATCACCATCGACTACGAATTCCTGGGAAACGCGATTGAATCGGCGCTCAATGGTCGTGATGGAGCTGAAGCTCAAAAGGATGATGAAACTCAGATAGAAACGGAACTGCGGACAACCAGATGAATAAACGGACGAACAGCAGCCAACCACTGCGCATATTACTGGATATCGGGCATCCGGCCCACGTCCATTTATTTCGCAATGCGATGCGCATCTGGCAGGAGCGCGGACATTCACTGAGGATCACGATCCGCGATAAGGATATTACTGCCGACTTACTGGATTTATACGGTTTTCCTTACACGGTCGCTTCCAGAGCCCGGAAGGGTACGCTCGGCCTGGCGTTAGAACTGTTCGAACACGATTGGGGAGTGTTAAAAGCTGCGCTTCAGCACCGCAGCCAGGTTCTGATCGGCACCTCTGTAGCGGTCACCCATGTGGCGCGTTTGGTCGGTGCAAAATCGATGGTTTTTGGGGAAGATAACGCCGAGGTGGCGAAAACGTTTGTGCGCCTGGCGTATCCATTCGCCCATGCCATTGTGACCCCGATTTGCCTGGGAGAGGATTACGGCAAGCGCCATATCACCTATAACGGCTATCAGAAGCTGGCCTACCTGCACCCCAACTATTTCACGCCGAACCCGGCGGTCTTGCAGAAACTCGGCGTTAAACCGGGGGAGCCTTATTTTATCCTGCGCTTTGTTTCTCTTTTAGCCGCTCACGATCACGGCGAGGCCGGCCTGAGCCTGGACGCACGGAAGCGGTTGGTTCGTTATTTATCGGACCACGGGAGAGTTTTTATCACCAGCGAGACGCCCCTGCCTGGTGAGCTGGAACCTTATCGCTTCCACATCTCCCCGGATCATATGCTCGATGCGATGGCGTTTGCAAAAATGCTGGTCAGTGACAGCCAGACGATGACGGCTGAGGCGGCCATCTTAGGTGTCCCGGCGATCCGCTGCAATACGTTTATCGGCAGGATCTCTTACCTGGAAGAACTGGAACACCGCTACCAGCTGACGTATGGATTCCGGCCGGAGCAGCAGGAAGAAATGTTCGCTAAAATCGAAAGCCTGCTGTGTCAGCCAGACCTGGCGGAAATCTGGCAGGAACGGCGTAAAAAGCTGCTGGCTGAGAAGATCGACGTAACGGCCTGGATGGTTGATGTGGTTGAAAAGTTTGCCCGCGGCGAGAAAACAGATTAACCACAGGTAATCGTTATTTCGTTGCTTCAAAGCCTTCGTAACAGAAGGGCTTATTATGGATAAAAGACAAAATCAACGATCAGGGCAAATATGCAAAATTCTAAACCTCAGGACTTACTGAACAGTTTTCAGGATCGCTCTGCGTGCGTAGCGGTGATTGGCCTGGGCTACGTCGGGCTCCCGCTGGCCACGGTGTTCGCCGAAGCCGGCTTTCGGGTCGTCGGCATTGATCCCGACCTGCGCAAAGTTGAAAACATCCGCCAGGGGAAAAGTCACATTCAGGACGTGCCCGGCGAGCAGGTCGCCCGCCTGGTGGCGGCCGGCAAGCTGAGCGCCACCAGCGATTACGCCGCCATCCAGGATGCGCAGGCGGTCAGCATCTGTGTGCCC
>JAAYXE010000061.1 GCA_012516075.1 Chloroflexota bacterium
CCCCCCCGCAGGCGCGCTGAGCGGAGGCCCCGAAGGGGCCGCAGTCGAAGCGGCCTGCGGGGAAAAAATCTCTACCGCAGGCGCGCAGAGCGGCCATCCCCCGCAGGCGCGCTGAGCGGAGGCCCCGAAGGGGCCGCAGTCGAAGCGGCCTGCGGGGAAAAAATCTCTGCCTCAGGCGCGCTGAGCGGCCATCCCCCGCAGGCGCGCTGAGCGGAGGCCCCGAAGGGGCCGCAGTCGAAGCGGCCTGCGGGAAATATAATCTCTGCCGCAAACGCGCGGAGCTCCCCCCCGCAGGCGCGCTGAGCGGCATGGACATGCGAAGCATGACAGGCATGCTTGGTCGAAGCGGCCTGCGGGGAAAAATCTCTGCCTCAGGCGCGCTGAACGTCCCCCGCAGGCGCGCTGAGCGGCCATCCCCCGCAGGCGCGCTGAGCGGAGGCCCCGAAGGGGCCGCAGTCGAAGCGGCCTGCGGGCAGAATACAATAACCGCACCAACCCACCGGAGTTCACCGTGGCCTACTTTGTCTACATACTCCACTGCGTTGATGGAAGCTATTACGTCGGTATGACAAATGACCTGCAGACGCGCCTGAACCAGCATAATGAAGGGGCCGAAAAAAACGCCTACACATTCTCTCGCCGGCCGGTCGAGTTGGTTTGGTACCAGGAATTTGATTCCCACGATGATGCCTTCAGGTTCGAACAGCAAATAAAAGGCTGGAACAGGAAGAAAAAGGAAGCGCTCATCCAGAATAACTGGGAGGCAGTACACGAAATTGTTATGGGTGAACGCAGGAGAAGGGAACGGGGGAAACGAAAATAAATGAAATTCTAATCTTTGAAATTCGCCACCAGGTTCACCCGCAAGCGCGCGGAGCGCCCCCCCGCAGGCGCGCTGAGCGGAGGCCCCGAAGGGGCCGCAGTCGAAGCGGCCTGCGGGGAAAAAATCTCTACCGCAGGCGCGCAGAGCGGCATGCTTCGCAAGCCCGGTCGAAGCGGCCTGCAAAAAAATCTCTGCCGCCAGGCGCCCTTCGACTGCGCAGGCTCGCTGGCGCTCGCCTGCTGAGTATGCTTGCATACCGCTCCGGATGCCTGGCGGCGGTACCCCCGCAGGCGCGCGGAGCGCCCCCCCGCAGGCGCGCGGAGCGGCATGGTTCTCGAGTTCGGGAGCCAGAAAAAGCCCTCCCCCTGGCAGGGGGAGGGTTGGGTGAGGGTGGATGCCGGGCTTTATTCTCATTCCCATGCTCCGCGTGGAACGTACTCTGCCGCCAGGCGCCCTTCGACTACGCCTGCTCGCTGACGCTCGCTGGCTCCGCTCAGGATGCCTGGCGGCGGTGCACCCACAGGCACGCGGAGCGGCATGGTTCCCATGCTCAGGAGCCAGAATAATTACGAAAGCAGCCCTGCTTGCGCAGGGCTTCGTGCTCTTCGCAGCTGCGGCTTCAGCCGCCTGATCATCCTCCACCAGCGCGGTCAGGCAGTCTTCGACTGAGCATACGAAGTATGCCGCTCAGACTGTCTGACCACGCCCTTCCTCACTCCAGCGGCACGATGGCCCGCACCAGCGTCCCCTTACCGGGGGCGGACTCGATCTCCAGCCTCCCCCCAACCGCCTCGACACGCTCCATCGAACCCACCAGGCCCAGGTGCCCGCCGTGCGAGAGCGACACGATATTCTTCGGCAGCACGAACCCCTGCCCGTCGTCCTGCACTTCCAGCACCGCCCGGTTCTCCTCCGGCAGCACGCGCAGGCGCACCACCACCCGGCCGGCCTTCGCGTGGCGCACCACGTTAATCACCGCCTGCTGGTACACCCGGAACAACGTCAGCCGGATGCGCTCGGGGATCAGCTGCCGGTCGGGGGTCAGGTCCAGCTCCACCTGCAGGTCGGGGAAGGCCTGCATGAACGCCTCCGCATGGGCGATGATGGCCTTCTCCAGGCCCAGCAGGTTAAGCGAGGGCGGGCGCAGCTCCACACAGATGCGCCGCAGTTCGGAGATTACCTCCGTAGAGTGTTCCTGGATCTCTCCCAGAGCGGCGGCGACCGGCTGCGTTTTGCCCTCCTCCAGATCGGAGCGCAGGCCGGCCATCTGGAAGGTCAGCCCGAACAGGTCCTGGATGGGGCCGTCGTGGATCTCACGCGAGATGCGCAGGCGCTCGGCCTCGATATCGTCCACCAGCCGGCGGCGCATCTCCAGCAGGTCGGCCTCCGCCTGCTTGCGGTCGCTGATATCGTCCACCAGGCAGATAACGAACTCGGTGTTGTTCTCCGCATCGCGCATCGCCGAGCGCGTGATGCGCACCCACACCCAGCTCCCGTCTTTGCGCCGGTAGCGTCGCTCGATGCGGTAGTCATGCTGCTCCCCGGCCACCAGCGCGGCGTACAGCAGCCGGTCGGACGGTGCTTCGTCGGGGTGCACCAGGTCCAGGAACGAGAGCTGCTGCAGCTCGGCCAGCGAATAGCCGGTGATCTCCATGAACACGGCGTTGGCCATCAGGTAGCGGCCTTCCAGGTCCTGCAGCACGATGCCGATGGCGGAGGCCTCGAAGATCGCTCTGAAGCGCTCCTCGCTCTCGCGCAGGGCGGCTTCCACGCGCTTCTGCTCGGTGATATCGTCGTTCATCCCGATCACAAACAGCGGGCTGCCGTCCAGATCGCGCACCAGCGAGCGCGTCAGCAGCGTCCAGATCACCCCGCCGTCTTTGCGGATGCAGCGCCGCACCATGCGGTAATCTTCGCGCTTTCCGGAGGCCAGCTCGTTGAACAGGGTCTGGCTGGTCTCCCGGTCGTCGGGGTGGTCGATTTCCAGGTAAGATTTCAGGTACAGCTCATCCCGGCTGTAGCCCATCATGCGCTCATAAGCCGGGTTGACTTCCAGGTGCCGCCCCTGCAGGTCCATCAACGTGATGCCGGTGGCCGTCTGCTCGAAGATCGCCCGGAAGCGGGCTTCGCTCGCCCGCAGGGCTTCTTCGGCCTGGCGGCGCTCGCTGATATCGCGGTTCAACGACACGTAGCCGCGGTGGTTGTCGTCCTCGTCGTACAGGGCGATGGTGTGGATGTCCATCCACAGCTTCTGCCCGTCGCGGCTGTACTGCAGGCCCGTGCCGCGGTACTGCCCGGTGGCTTTGAGCCGGCTGCGGACCTCTTCCAGGCTGCCGTCGATGTACTCCGTTCGCAGCAGCTCATCGCTGGAGCGCCCGATGGCTTCGTGAGCCTCCCAGCCGTAGGTGTCGCGGGCCGCCCGGTTCCAGGATGTGATGTTGTGGTTCTCGTCCGTGGCCACCAGGGCGTCGCTGATGTTCTCCAGCAGGTAAGCCTGATGGGCGAGCTGCACCTCGGTGCGCTCGCGCTCGGCCAGCTCCTCTTCCAGCGACATCACCAGGCGGCGGTTGGTCAGGGCCAGCCCCAGGTGGTTGGCAAGCTGCTGCAGGAAGAACTGCTCCTCCTGCGAGTAGGTGCTGCCCGGCTGCCCCCGGGCCACCCCCAGGACGCCGCTCACCTGACCCTGGATGGTCACCGGCACCAGCAGGATATCCCCGCCGGCCTGCTCCAGGAAGGCCGCGTTGTCACCGGAGTCTTCCTGGCGGCCCCGTGTGCGGGTGCGCTCGCGCAGCAGCAGCGGCCGGCCGCTCCTGCACACGCGCTCCACCCATGCCGAGCCGGCCTCCGAGAGCAGCTCGGGCGCCGGGCCACCGGGGTGCGGGCCGCCGCCGGGGGCGTGCCAGGCGCGCACCTGCAGCTTCTGCCGGCCGGTCTCATCGAATTCCAGCAGCGCCAGGGCGCAGCGGTCGCCGATCTGCGCGGCCACCTCACGGACGGCATGCTGCAGCGCCGGCTCCAGGTTACCGCCGGCGTTCCCCAGCTCCTGGGTCAGCTCCGCCAGCGCCTCCATGCGGCGGGCGTGCTGGCGCAGCGCGTCCTCCGCCGCGCGCCGGCTGGTGTTGTCGCGGATGGAGAACAGGAATTTTCCGCCCTGCAGGTCGACGCGTTTGGCGTTGATCAGCAGGCTGCGCCGCTCGCCGCTGCGGTTGACGATCTGGTGCTCGATGTTTTCGAGCTCGCCTGCGGCGATCAGACGCTGCGGGTCGATCACCTGCGCCCCGAGGAGCTGGTCCACGCTGCCCATGGCAGCGACCTCCTCTTCGGTGCAGTCGAAAATCGGCTCCACGTTCGGCCAGACGTGCGTGAAGCGCAGGGATTCATCGGTCAGGAAGATGGCGTCCGACACGCTGGTCAGGATGCTGCGGTGCAGGGCGTCGGACTCTTTGAGCGCCTGTTCGGCCCGGATGCGCTCGGCGATCTCGTTCTGCAGCGATTCGTTGGCCTGCTCCAGCTCGCGGGTGCGCTCCTTCACCCGCTCTTCCAGGGCCTGGTTGAGGTCGAGCAGGATCTCCTCGACCTCCTGGCGGTGGGCGATCTCCCGCCGCAGGGCGGCCTCCAGCTCTTTGAGCGGGGTGATGTCGTGGTACACCACCACGCCGGCCAGGATCTCGCCGTCCGGCCCGGTGACCGGAGCGGCGTTGGCCAGCAGCACCCCGGAAGTACCGTCGGGATGCTGGTAGTGGATCTCCTCTTCGCGGATGGCCTGCCCGGTGTGGATGACGCGCTCCAGGGGCCAGTCTTCGCCGTGCAGGAGCTGGCCGTCGGGCTTCAGGCCGGTTTCCACCTTCTGGCCCAGGATCGGCCGGCCGGGGTAGAAATCGGTGCGCCAGATGGACGAGGCCACCTGGTTGCCCAGCACCACGCTGCCCCTGGCGGCGTCGGCGATGATCACGCCGGAGGGCATCTGGTGCAGCACGGCCTGGAAGAGGGCGTGCTCGGCTTCCAGCTCGCGCGCCAGGCGCTTGCGCTCGCTGATCTCCGAGGCAATGACCACCATCCCGTCTTCATACGGCCCGAAGTGGAACTCCAGCCACTGCTCGCCGGGCTCGTAAAACTCTTCCACCTTACCCGAGCTGCGCTTTTCCATGGCTTCTTCGAGCGTGCGGCGCAGCTCCGGGCTCAGCCCGGTGAGCACATCCCAGAAGGGCCGGCCGCTCAGCTCCTCCACGCGCTGCCCGCACAGCGCAGCCGCCCGGCTGTTGGCGAAGATCACGTTCCAGCGCTCATCCAGGCCCCAGAAAGCCTCCGGCAGGCTCTCCAGCAGGCCGGCGATGCGGCGCTGATTTTTCTGGCGCATAAAGGCCAGCTCGATATGCGTCTCCACGCGGGCCACCAGCTCGCGCGCTGAGAAAGGTTTGACCAGGTAGTCGTCTGCGCCGGCTTCAAACCCTTTGAGGTGCGCTTCCTCGCCGGCGCGTGCCGAGAGCAGGATGACGGGCAGGGAGCTCAACCCGGGGTCCGCGCGCAGGCGGCGCAGCAGTTCAAACCCGTCCAGGCGGGGCATCATCACATCGGCCAGCACCAGGTGCGGCAGGCGGCCCTCCTGGCGCTGGCGCTGCAGGATTTCCAGGGCCGATTCGCCGTCCGGGGCCGTCTCCACCGTCCAGTAATGCGAGAGCAGGTGGCGCAGGTACTGGCGCATGTCGGCGTTGTCGTCTACCAGCAGGATGCGCGCCGGGTGCCGGCGCCGCCCCGAGGCCGGTTCTCCGTCCTCCAGCCAGGCGGCCTGAGACACGGGCTCGCGCTCCCTGTCCTGGGGCAGCCAGCGCATGGCTTCCGCCAGGAAGGGGCCGGCGCCCAGCAGCGAGGCGCCTTTGCTGCCTGTGGTGCGCACCCGTTCGGGCGGCAGGTGGTCTTTCCCCAGCGGGATGCGCACGGTGAAGGTGCTGCCCTGCCCGGGGGTGCTCTCCACCGCCACCGAGCCGCCGTGCAGCAGCGTCAGGTCGCGCACCAGCGCCAGGCCGATGCCCGAGCCCTCATGGGTGCGGGCGCGCGCTTCGTTCACGCGGTGGAAGCGCTCGAACAGGTGCGGCAGCTCGTCTTCGGGGATGCCCACCCCGGTATCGCTCACCTGCAGCACGACCTCACTGCCTTCCACGCGCTGGCGCACGCGGATCTCGCCTTCGAAGGTGAACTTGAGGGCATTCGAAAGCAGGTTGAGCACGATCTTCTCCCACTGCTCGCGGTCCACGTAGACCGGCTCGGGCAGGGGCGGCAGATCGGCCGCCAGCGTCAGGCCGGCCTTTTCCACCGCAGAACGGAAGACGCTCACCAGCCCGGCCGTCAGTTCGGCCAGGTCTGTAGCCTCGAAGGGCACCCGCTGGCGGCCGGCCTCGAGCTGCGAGAAGTCCAGCAGGGTGTTCACCAGCTTCAGCAGCCGCAGGGCGTTGTCGCGCGCCCGCTCCATCTGCGAGCGCACGGCGGGCGCCATGCCGTCCTCCATCTCCAGGGCTTCCTGCAGCGGCCCGAGGATCAGCGTCAGCGGGGTGCGGAACTCGTGGCTGATGTTGCTGAAGAACTCGGTCTTCACCCGGTCGAGCTCGGCCAGCGCCTGTGCGCGGCGGCGCTCTTCTTCCAGCGCGTTCACATTGGCGATGGCGGCCGCTAACTGCCCGGCGGCCAGGGTGAGGTAGCCACGGTAGGGCTCATCCAGGCTGCGGTAGGGGCTGATGCCCACCACCAGGAAGCCGTAGGGCGTCTCCTGCCCGGAGCGCACGATGGGCAGCACCAGGGCGCTGCGCACCGGCAGGGCGGGGGTGACCGGGTCGCGCGGATGGGCGAGCGGCGGCTGGCTGCCGGTTAAGTGGAACGCGGCCGGCAGGTCGTCCACGCTCACCGCTTCGCCCCGGCTCGCAGCAGCGGCCAGCGGCCAGCCGGAGGCAGTCCCGTTCCCCGCATCCAGCGGGACCCGTTTGGGGCTGAAGGGCCCGCCCGCTGGCAGGCCCACGGCGCCGCTCAGGCGGGCGCTCTTACCGCCGTCTTCGAGCAGGTACAGCAGGGCGAAGGGGATATCGGCCGGGTTTTCGGCCAGGGTCTGCAGCGCCGCGGTGCACACCTGCTCCACCGAGCGCGCGCCGGCGGCGCGCGCCGCCAGGTTGTTGAGGGTGCTCAGGCGCCGCTCGCTCAACACGCGGCGCGTGGTTTCGGTCACCGCGGTGAACACCCCGCTGACCTGGCCGTCGTCGCCGCGGATGGGGCTGTAGGAGAAGGTGAAGTAGCACTCTTCGAGGAAGTTGTTGCGATCCAGGTAGAGGAGCTGGTCTTCAGACCAGGTGGCCTGCCCCTGCTGCATCACCCCCTCCAGCATGGGGCCGATCACGTGCCAGACTTCCGGCCAGCACTCCGGCCCGTGCTGGCCCATCGCCCGGGGGTGCTTGGTGGCACCCAGCATGGGCCGGTAGGCGTCGTTGTAAAACTGGATCATCTGCGGGCCCCACCAGCAGATGATCGGGAAGCGTGAGTTCAGGCAGATGCTCACGGTGGTGCGCAGGCTCTGCGGCCAGTCTTCCGCCGGTCCCAGCGGGGTCTGCGACCAGTCGATGGCGCGCATTAAGGAACCGGCCCCGCCGCCGCCTTCAAGCCAGGCGGGGCTTTCCGGTGCAGAAAACTGCTCCCTCGGGTTGGTCATGGATTTGCCTCCACTGCTCTTATTCCCCCTGATTGTGACCCGTCAGGCTGCACGGGCTGCGGCGGCGCAGTGCCGCGCGGGAGGCGCCCGGACTCAGGATAGAAATCCGGCCCGCTGGGAGATGGCAGTGAGAAATCTACCGGCTCGATGCCTGGAAGTAAACGCTCGCCTCCCCCGTACACGTCAGCCCACGCTGGCTGGGAACACAGCCGCCGGGTCACGGAATGTTAAGTACGGTTTAATCATATTCGATTGCTGCAAATTTTACAAGGAGGCTGCCGGCGCATTCGTTCCCTCCCCTGTGAGCGGTGTAAATCGCATCG
>JAAYXE010000007.1 GCA_012516075.1 Chloroflexota bacterium
CGTTGACAGCGTCCGTGAAATCCGTGTTAGAAATCCGCTGTCAACCCCCCGCATCCTTATAAGGGCAGGTTATTAATCTCCTCATGGCTGCCAGGCAACTTAGTGCCGCAACCAGGCACCCTTCGACCAGGCGGTCGTTCTTTGACCGCCGCTCAGGATGCCTGGTTGCGGTGTTTATTGCCCGCAGTCGAAGCGGCCTGCGGGCGGAAGTCCGTTTCGCCATACTTCCGGGTATTCTGAATCGTGCGGCATGAATTTCTTGATCCTCTTTGTAAAAACCTGACCTTATAAGCACCGCTGCCTTCCCCTTATTGCTAACCCGCCTGCAGCATGCCGCTCACAGGGGAGGGAACTGATCCGTTATATCCGTTCCCAGATCCGTTGACAGCGTCCGTGAAATCCGTGTTAAAAATCCGCTGTCAGCTCAGCACACGGCACTCCGGGTCAGCGTACAGCACATATGCCAGCCAGGTCGAGTTATAGGGCGAGGCCTGGCGCACTTCCTCGCGCGCGCTGCGGAACGCCTCGGCCAGGGGCAGGCCGTCTTTAAGCAGGGCGGTGTAAAACCTGCGCGCGAACACCAGGGCCAGGTCGTCGTCCACCTCCCACATGGCGCCGATGAAGGCGCCCACCCGCGCCGCCACCATGCGCGTCGCCCAGCCGCCCAGGCCGGTGAACGAGAAGTTCACCCGCCCGCCGTGGCAGGCGTTGATGAAGACCAGCGGGCGGGGGCGCATGCCCCCGAAGCGCAGGCGCAGGTCGGAGGGGCGCAGCGCGCCGCCGCTGAGCAGGATCGCCGAGTTCATCGGCTGGCTGGAATCGAACATGCCGTGGCAGGCGAAGTGCAGCATCGACACATCGCCGGTCTCCATCCGTTCGCGCACCTCCTGCAGGGCGTGCAGCGGCGAAAGCAGGCGGATCTGCGGGCGCAAATTGGGCAGCCCCGTGAGGAAGGCGATCTCGGCGGCAATGGCCGGCAGGTCGCTCTGCAGCGGGGTGATGGGCAGCGCCGTGCTCACCCGCAGCAGGTCCGCCGGACCCTGCCCCGAGAGCCAGCGCGACAGCGCAAACTGCTGGCACCAGTACGGGTCGTCCTGCGGCAGCCCCTGGTCGTCGAAGCGGTAGGGTTTGATCATCTCCCAGGGTACCCAGGGTTCCTCCGAGGTGACCAGCAGGGTCTTGACCTTTGTGCGGAAATTCCAGTATTCCGTTTTCAACGGCTCGGGGATCAGCTCGTCCCAGAGCTGGTTGCCCAAGCGCGCCAGGCGGCGCTCGGCCTCCTGCGCGCTGAGTCCGGCTGGTCCGGTATCCCCCGCCTGACCGAAGTGCCGGGCTTCACCCTGCCCGTCGTCATCATTCTCTCCCCCGGCCATGCTGCGCGCCAGGCTGCTGACCTCTTTGAACAGCGCCTGCAGGCGGTCGATGGGCGGGCCGGCCAGCGCCGTTGTGCCGGCCGGAAAGCGGTGATACCCCACCTCCTCGCGGGTGGAGTGCAGCTCGAAGCGCAGCGTGGTGCCGTCGTGGTCGAGCAGCACCACGATTTCCAGGTCGGGCGGGGGGATGGTCGGTTCGGGGGTGATGCTCAACACCACCGGGTCCCCGGCTGCTGCCGTGAACCGTCTGGTCTCCGGCGCTGCTGGTTCCGGCGCCGCTGTCATTTCTTCGACGGTCACCTGGCGGCGCTCGGTGCCCAGGCGGCGCCCGAACTGGTAGAAATCGACGCGGATGGTGTGCTCGCCTGCCTGGCGCGGGATCAGCACAAAGCGTTCTTCGCTCTCCCCGCTGCGGCTGACCGTCATCGTGCGCGTGTTGGACCCCTCCGCCAGTTCAAAGGCCGGGGAGCGCAGCACCACTTCGATTTCGGGCGGTTTGCCCGGGTCGCCGCGGTCGGCGATGGCCAGCGCCGTGGCGACCGGGGTTGGCGCCTCGGTGAGCAGCTGCACAAACAGGCTGAAGCGCTCGCCCATGACCGTGCGGTTCGGACAGTCCAGGGCCGGGTAGCGGATCAGCGTGGATGGCCGGGGCGGCGGTGCGGGCTGCATACTCGGGATCGCGGATGTCTGCTCGACGGCCTCTTCGAGCTCACCTTCCCCGCCGGGCGGCTGGGCGCCGCCAGATGCCGGTGGGGGCTGCGCGGCTGAGGTGGGCTTTCCAATGCGCATGCCTGTGATCGTCCCGCCGGCAGCAATCGTACCGATCATGCCCACCACCCGGTCGATCAGGCTGCCAGTCTCCGGCTGGCCTCCGGTTTGGGCCGGCGGGGGGCCGGCCGCCCCGGCAGGAATCTCCACGCCCGGGGCGGCTGTGCTTTCTTCACCAGCAGCCTGCTGTGCGGGCGGTTCTGCGCCCGGCGCGGCCTCCCATTCCTCCTCACCCGCGCTCTCCGCCGGGGTGACAGGCTGCCCTCCGCCGCGGGAAACGGCCTCCGGCTCATCTCCCGGGGCTGTCTCGATTTCGCGCAGGTACGCCTCCATCTGGTCCCAGTACTCCGGGTCCCAGTTCCCGTATTGACGTTCTTCCTCCTGTGCGTCCGTCCAGTACTCCCGATTGCGCTCTTCATACCGCTCCCAGGCATCCGCGTCTTCGCCGGGATAGACCCCCGCGGTGGTCCCGGCGAGGCTGTCCTCATCTGCCTCTTCAAAATCATCCGGGGCGGCCCCCCGGCCTTCGCCCTGGGCTTCTCCAATTTCCCAGAAATCCTCGCCCAGTTGGATGCCGCCGGTCCCCGCATCTCCGCTCCCGGGAGCGGCGCGCTGGATATAAAGGGCTTCGTTCAGCATCACCAGCCTGGCGATATCCGCCGGGTCGTCCTGGTTGAGCAGGTCGCTCAGCCGCTGGTGCACCTCGCCGTAAATCGACCCCTGCCGGCGGTCTTCCGGCATCAACCGGCCGGCTGCCAGCAGGAACTCCCGTGCCCGGGGGCGGTCGCCGGTCATGTCCGCGGCGAGGGCCTGCAGATACAGGGCACAGGTATGGTCATCTGCATATTCAGGGGCCTGGCTGTAATACGCGCTTACCCGTTCGAGGACAGCTGCCGCTTCAGCGGCACGCGCACTGGCGAGCAGGTACTGGGCAACGAAAATCAGACTGCTGGCCGCCTGGGGTCCGGAGACCCCCGACATACCGGGCAGCGTGTTGAGCACGAGCTGTACCAGTTGATCCGCTTCGGCGGTGTTGCCCTCCGCCAGCAGTTCCTGGATGGATTGGGCGGCCAGGGTGATCAGGTTGGGTAGTTCATCGCTCATGGATTTCCCCTCTTACGGCACTGCTTTCAGTCTTCGGCCCCCACCAGCACGAACGGCGCCCAGAAGCGCGGGTGTTCCCAGCCCGGCGTGCTGTGCAGGGCCTGTGCAGCCCCCTGCAGAGCGCGGGCTTTATCCACCCCATTCAAATAAGCCTGGTAGAAGGCCACCATAAGGGCAGCGGTGGCCTCGTCGCTCACGTTCCACTGGCTCACCAGCACCGAGCGCGCCCCGGCCGCCAGGAAGGAGCGGCTCAGCCCGAGCATCCCCTCGCCGGAAATGCGCCCCAGGCCGGTCTGGCAGGCACTCAGCGTCACCAGCTCGGCCGGCAGGTCCAGTGAGGCGGCATCGCGGGCGGTGAGCAGGCCGCTGCCGCCGTCCGCTTCCGCCAGTACCACGAACGAACTCAGGGGGTCTGCGGCGGAGGCCATGCCGTGGGTGGCCAGGTGCAGGATCCCCGCCCGGTGGGCGTTCGCCAGCAGCGCCTCCCGGCTGGCCTGCGCCCCCAGCAGCAGGGTGCGCCGCTCTTCCGGGAACAGGGCTGCGATCTGGCGCGCTTCCTGCTCGGCGCCCGGCAGCGGCTCCAGCTCGACCTCGAGCCCGTCGAAGCCGGTTACAGCCGGCAGTTCCGGGTTCCCCAGGATCAGCGCCGCCAGCTCGCCGGGCGCGCCGTAGCGGGCCTCGCCGCGGATCTCCTCCAGCGTGTCGGCCGACGGGGCGTAGACCAGCGGGAAGCGGTCGCCCAGCCAGCGGCCGTCTGCATCCTGCAGCGCGGCGAAGGGCAGCAGCCACAGCGGGCCGTGCGGTTCGATTACCAGGGTCGACCCCTCCGGCGGGAGATGCGCCTCTACAGGGGCGATTAAAGTCTGGTACAGCGAGCGCAGCAGCGGGAGGGGGTCTCCCTGTCCCGGCGGGGCGTCGGCCGCCGGCCAGCCGGCCAGGTGACGCACGCCGCGCCCCGGCCAGATCCCCAGCTCCTGGCGCAGGCGGCCAATCTGTTCAGCCAGGGCAGCTGCGCCCGGGGCCGCGCGCCACCCGTGGACCTCTCCGGAAGCGGAGACCAGGAACACGCCGGTGAAGTTGGGAATAACATGGAACACCAGGCGCGGCAGGGGCTCCGGTGGGGTCTGCCGGACAGCCGGCTGTGGGCCGGCATCGACCGGTTCGCTGGGGATGCCGGCGGCCATCTGGCGCCGCGGGTCGCTGGGCAGGCCCGGCGCCATCTGCGCCATCATGGGGAAGCCCGGGTCGCTCTCCAGGCCGGCTGCCATTTCAGCGGTCAGGAAGGGGCTGCTGCTGTCGATCTGTGTGCCCTCAGGGGCGGGGTGCGGGCGGCGGCGTTCGCGGCCCTCCATCAGGTCGCGCAGCGCCCGGCCGCGCGCTTCTTCGGCCGCCTGCAGCGCCTGCGCGTGGCGCACCGGGTCTTTTTCTCCCAGAAGCAGCAGCACGCCGATGTACTCTTCGTACACGCGCTGCAGGCTTTCCAGAAAGCTGACCTTGCCTTCATCGGTGCGCAGCTCGCGCTGGCGGCTGTCCACCCGTTCGAGGCTGCTGCGGAAGGCGCTCGCCGCCCCTTCCAGGTCCATTTCGGCCAGCCGGCAGCGCCCCAGCCCCCAGTACACCTCGGCCAGGATCTGCTCGTCGCCGCTCTGCCGGGCCAGCGCCAGGGCCTTTTCGTACGCCGGATGCGCGCGGGCGTGGTCCTGTGCCTGCAGGTAAAGGTGGCCCAGCCCGGCATAGGTGCGCCCGGCCCCTTTCATGTCGCCGGCGGTCTCGTACAGGGTCAGCGCCTGGCGGTACAGCGCCTCCGACTGGTCAGCGAGCCGGCGGTCGCGGGCGATACCGGCCAGCAGGGCCAGGGCTCTGCGTTTTTCGGTGTTTTCGCCCTGCGCGTCGAACAGCGCCACCGCCTGGTCGAGCGCTGCGGAGGCGGCGTCGATCTCCCCCCGGCGGCGCAGGATGGCCCCGCGGTTGGCCAGGGCATAGGCCTTCAGCTGGGGCGACTGGTCGATCTCGGGACGCTCCAGCGCCAGGTTGTAGGCGTTGAGGGCCGGGCCTTCCTGCGGCTGCTGCAGGTAGGCGTTGCCGGTGTGGATCAGCAGGCGCACGGCCAGCAGGGGATCGGCCGCGGCCTCCATCAACTCGCTGCCCGCCGCTGGCTGGTACAGGTCGGTCGTCTCGATCTGGCCGGGATCGTACCCTTTGTGGACGGCCCCCAGGCGCATGAGCACGTCGCTCAGGTCCAGGCCGGGGTCGGCGTCGAGTGCGCGCAGGCCGCTTTCGTAGGCGATCACGGCGTCCTGCACCCGCCTGGCGGCTTCTAAGGTCAGGCCCATGCGCATCAGGATGACGGCCATCAGGCGCGGGCGCTCCATCTCCGCGGCGATCTGCAGGGCCTGCCCGTGGGCCAGCAGGGCGTCATCCACCCGGCCCGCCTGTGCTGCTCCGGACGCCTGCTCTTCCAGGGATACGACCTGCGCGTACCGACCGATCAAAATACACTCCAGAAAAGAGTACAAATAAGATATAAAATGGATAAATACCTGTAAGTAGAATATAGGAATTATTAGTCAAAGTCAATTAACGATGGTTTTGAAAGCTTCTCCGCCCCTCACTTGACTCTGACCCCCTGGGATGGTATACAGACACCTCGGAAACTTTGTTATGGAAACGACGCAACGCGAACGAAAAAGCACGCTGGCCGTCAATCTGGGACTGGCCGCGAATATCCTTCTGGCCGGGATGAAAACCAGCATCGGCATTATCGGTAACAGCCCGGCGCTGCTGGCCGACGGTATCAACTCCACATCAGATGTGGCCTACAACATCGTGGTGGCGGTCTTCATCCGCCTGGCGCGCAAACCCGCCGACCGCGAGCACCCCTACGGTCACTCCCAGCTCGAGAGCATCGCCGCGCTGACCGTGGGCTCCTTCGTCATCACCACCGCCATCGCCATCTTCTGGAGCTCGATCAGCAGCGTTTTCAACATCCTCACCGGCCAGGCGGATCCTTCGGTGGCTGCGCCGGTTGCCCTGTATGCCGCCCTGCTGACGCTGGTGACAAAGATGGGCCTGGGGCTGTACACCCGCCGCCTGGGGAAGGAGACCAACAACCCGGCGGTGATGGCTCTGGCTTACGACCACCGCAACGACGTGTTCTCCTCCGCAGGGGCGACCGCCGGCATCCTGCTCGGCCGCCTGGGCATCCCCTGGGGCGACCCGCTGGCCGGCGCCCTGGTGGCCCTGCTGGTGCTGCGCACGGGCCTCGATATCCTGCGCGAATCGACCTCGGATTTAATGGACACCGTGCCCGGCGAGGAGCTGGACCGGCAGGTGCGCAGCGCGCTGGCGCCCATCCCCGGCATCCTGGATGTGGAGCGCATCGGCGCCCACCGCTTCGGCCCGTACCTGATGCTCAACCTGACCATCGGCGTGGACGGCGACCTGACGGTGGCCGAGGGCGACCGCATCGCCTCGCAGGTCGAGGATACCCTCTACCGGGAGGTGGATTTCACGCGCACCGTGCATGTGCATTTCCACCCGGTGCAGCAGGCCGTGCGCGAACCGGCGCCGGAGGAAGATGAGGTTGTGGTGTGAGGGGGCTGGGCGGATTTTTATCCGGAAGGGATTAAATTTACTTTCACGGGAATAAATGGAAGGGCGGGTCGCAGACCCGCCCCTGTGATTCACCCCTGCACCCTTACGCCATTTCTCCCGCCCGGTAACACGCCACCTGATGCCCGGGGGCGAGTTCGACCAGTTCGGGATGGTCGTTCGACCGGCATACCTCCGCCGCCAGAGGACAGCGATCGATAAAACGACAGCGCGGCTCCGGGTCGATGGGTTTGGCGATGCTGCCCTTGATGTTCGCCCTGGAGCGTTTGATGGTCGGGTCGGGGACGGGCACCGCCGAGAGCAGCGCCCGGGTGTAGGGGTGCAGCGGGTGCGCCAGCACCTCTTCGGTCTCGCCGATTTCGACGATCTTGCCGCGGTACATCACCGCCAGCCGCGTCGACATATAGCGCGCCACCGCCAGGTCGTGGGTGATGTACAGGTACGTAACCCCCAGCACGTCCGACAGCTTCTGCATGAGATACATGATCCCGGTGCGGATGGAGACGTCCAGCATCGAGGTGGGCTCGTCGGCGACCACGAACGTCGGCGCCACGACCAGCGCCCGGGCGATGGCCACGCGCTGGCGCTGCCCGCCGGAGAGCTCGTGCGGGAAGCGGAACATGAACGTTTCCGCCGGGGCCAGCCCCACCGTGGTGAGGATCTTTGCCACCTGCAGCTCCCGCTCGGCGATGTTGCCGATCCCCTGCACGGTCAGCGGCTCGGCCACGGTGTCGAAGATCGTCCGGCGCGGGTTGAGCGATTCATACGGGTCCTGGAAGATCATCTGCACGTTCTGGCGGAACTTCTTCATCTCGCCGCGGCGCAGGCTGGCGATATCGGTCTGCGTGCCGTTCAGGATCATCTCGATTTTGCCGCTGGTGGGGTTGAGCAGGCGCACCAGCAGCTTCCCGGTGGTGGTTTTCCCGGACCCCGATTCGCCTACCAGAGCCAGGTTCTGTCCTTCCTGGATCGTAAAGCTGATCCCGTCCACGGCGTGCACGAAAGAGCGCGCCTCGCTGAACAGGCTCTTGTTCAGGGGGAAGAGCTTGGTCAGGTTCTCGACGCGCACCAGCGGCTCCTGAGGCGGCTCGGTCGTGACCAGGTTGCCGGTGTAGCCTTCCCTTTTCATGGGCGGAGTTTTCGTATAGTCATTAGAGTTCAAGGGATACCTCCATGGGATGCTCGCAGGCGACGAAATGTCCGTTC
>JAAYXE010000008.1 GCA_012516075.1 Chloroflexota bacterium
ATAATTCACTATACTGAGGAACTTAAATCGGCCTATTTTTATCTGGGATTGTAATAATCGTTTACACTTTGCGTTATCTTTATAAGATAAGCGCGATCAGAACATCATCTGAACCGGAGGATATCTTGACGCTCATTCTACTCGTTGACGACGAACCCCTCATTTCGGACTCGCTTTCTTACAGCCTGCGCCGGGAAGGATTTGACGTCGTGGCTGTAACTGAGGGTGGGCAGGCATTAAAAGCAGTGCAGGAGCAGAAACCTGATCTGGTCGTCCTGGATGTGATGCTGCCAGACATGAGCGGCCTGGAAGTCTGCCGGCGCCTGCGCACAAACAACCCGATTCCGGTCATCATGCTCACCGCACGCGGCGAAGAGGTGGACCGGGTTCTGGGGCTTGAGGTTGGTGCAGACGATTACCTGGCTAAACCCTTCTCATTTCGCGAACTGCTGGCCCGTATTCGCGCCACGCTGAGACGGGTGGAACTGGATCGCACAGCTCCGCAAACGCAGCCAATTGTCCTCTGGGACCTGACCCTGGATCCCACTGCACGCCGGATTATCAAAGGGGATCAGGAACTGCAGCTTTCTGCTCGCGAGTTCGACCTGCTGTCAATATTGATGCGCAATGCAGGCCGAGCGCTGAGTCGCGAAGAACTGCTGGCGCAGGTCTGGGGCGAGGACTGGATCGGCGACCCCCGGACTCTGGATGTACATGTTCGCTGGCTGCGCCTTAAAATTGAAGAAGACCCGGCCAGTCCCCAATACATCCAGACAGTGCGCGGCTACGGTTACCGCTTCGCGGGACCGGAAGAGCTTTCCTGATGACCGTTCGCGCAACCAAAATCAGACAACACAAAAGGCAGGCCTCACTGCACGCACGGCTGGTCATTTCGCACCTGGTTGTTGTCATCTTCAGCGTCATTTCGATTTCGATTTTTGCCGGAAGTTCGCTCTTCAATTCGGCAATTGACGATGTAGAGAACAACCTGGAAGACCTCGCATTCACCGGCAGCAATCTCCTGGAACAGCCCCTGGCTGAAATTCAGGAACAGGCCCAGGAGAACAATTTCTCACGCATCAGCGATTCCATGTCGCGCCTGTTTGCGAACCGTCCGGATCTGAAATACGTGGTCTATCTGCCAGATGGTTCGCCGGTCACTTCAAACCTGGAATACACCCCGCCGCAGGCCAGCCAGGAAAACACCCCCGAAGTCTGGGAGGCGCTGCAGAACAGCCAGGGCGAAAGCCGCAGCATTCGCCAGAGTCCCGACAATCAGGCCACATTGTATGTCGCCGTGCGCGTGCAGCAGGAAGGCCGGGTTCTGGGCGTCTTACAGCTCTCAATCCAGCTCCAGCAGGCGCTGGCTTCCGCCCGCCGGTCGCTGGGGTTACTGCTTTTTGCCGCGCTGCTGGCGGCCATTGCCGTCAGTCTGATCGGGTGGCGGCTGGCCAATAATATCTCCCAGCCCATCAAGCGCCTGACCACCACCGCTTCGCGGCTGGCGCAGGGTGATCTGAGCGCGCGCGTCGCCCCCACCGGCCCGCCGGAGCTGCAGCATCTCAGCGAGACGTTCAACTACATGGCCGGTCGTCTGCAGGACCATATGGGGGAGATGCAGGCATTCGTCGACAATGCCAGCCACGAACTGCGCACGCCCCTGACCATCGTAAAGCTGCGTTCCGAAGCCCTGCTCAACGGGGCGCTGGATGACCGCGAAGTCGCCCGGCAGTTCGTTACCGAGATCGACGCCGAAGTGGACCGGCTGGGAAAGATCGTGAACGATCTGCTGGACCTCTCGCGCATGGAAGCCGGGCTGGCATCCAAAAAGCGGCAGCCGCTGAGCCTGAACAGCCTGGCTACCGAAACCTGCGAGACATTTAATATCCGTGCAACCCGGGCAGGGATTGAACTGTGTTTGCATGCCCCGGAACAGCTGCCTGATATTATGGCCAACGAGGAACAGATCCGCCGCGTGTTCTACAACCTGGTGGGCAATGCCATTCAATACACACCCAGGGGTGGGCGGGTCGACGTGATCCTAACCCAGGATCCAAAAACGAAAACTGCCCGGCTGACGGTTAAAGATACCGGGCCAGGCATCGCAAAGGAACATATCCCCCATATCTTTGAGCGCTTTTATCGCGTGGAAGCCACCCGGCCGCGCGCGGGAGGATCAAAAGGAAGCGGGCTGGGACTGGCTATCGCCAAGTCTATCGTTGAAAATCACGGAGGCAAGATTGGTGTGAGCAGCCGCCTGGGAGAAGGCTCCACCTTCTGGGTGGATCTGCCTGTAAACTGAGCTACTCACCCCTCCACTCTGGTTTCCGCTTTTCGATAAAAGCCTGCATGCCCTCTTTTTGATCTCTGGTTGAGAACAAAAAGTAAAAAGCGCGCCGCTCATCGGCGATGCCCTCGCTGAGGAAAGATTCAAAGGCGTGGTTCACCGCCTCTTTCCCCATATAAACGGCCAGGGGAGCGCGCGCTGCGATCTGTGCGGCCAGTTCCAGGGCTTCTTCCAGGTAGCGTTCCACCGGCACCACCCGGTTAACCAGCCCGTAATGAAGCGCCTCGGCCGCAGTGAGCGTGCGGTTATTCAGCACCATTTCCATGGCGATGGCTTTCCCCACGGCACGCGTCAGGCGCTGGGTTCCGCCCGCTCCCGGAATGACCCCCAGATTGATCTCCGGCTGCCCAAAGCGGGCGGTCTCAGATGCCACGATCATGTCGCAGGACATGGCAAGCTCATTTCCCCCGCCCAGGCACCAGCCCGAAACCGCTGCGATGACCGGCTTCTTCAACGTGCGGATGCGGTCGAACGCAGCGATGCTGTCGCGGGTCAGCATCTCCACGGCGGTGGCTTCAGCCATCTCACGGATGTCTGCACCTGCCGCGAAGGCCTGGTCATTTCCGCAGATTACCACAGCTCCGATCGCCGGGTCTGCATCCCAGGCAGCCAGCACGTCCATGAGCTCCTGCATCAGGGTAGAATTCAGGGCATTTAAAGCCTGAGGGCGGTTGAGGCGGACCAGGCCCACGCGCCCGTGTACCTCAACCAGGACGGAAGAGTAAGATTTCCCCATTGTCTGCTCCGTATTAAATCAGGTTGTAGAGGGAGGGATCACCCCATTAATTCATCTCAACCCGGGTCATTTCGGCGCCATCCAGATTGGCGTCGCTCAGATCAGCCCCGGTGAGCACCGCTTCGGTGAGGTCCGCACCGCTTAAATTGCAGCCGCGCAGCACAGCCCCGGTCAGATTCGCCTGGAACAGATTCGCATGTGACAGATCGACCTTGAACAGGTTCGCGTGCGACAGATCCGCTTTGCTGAGATCCGTCCAGGTCATCACAGCGCCGTTTAAATTCGCTCTGCGCAGGTTGGTTTTGGTCATATTCGCGCGACTCAACACGGACTCTACCATTTGAGCCCCAAAAAGATCGGCCTTGACCATCGTAGCGCGCGTCAGGTTCGCCCAGGAGAGAGTCGCCTCCGTCAGGTTAGCTGAAGTGAGCTGGGCCTCAAAGAGGTTAGCGCGCGTGAGATCGGCCAGGTGCAGGTTTGCGCGCATCAGGTTCGCCGAGATCAAATCCGCGCGCACCAGGTTGGCCATCGTCAGATTCGAATCGCTTAAATCAGCATACGCCAGGTGGGCGCTGCTGAGATCAATTTTTACGAGCCACAGCGGGCGGGGGCGGTTGAGAAGATCGTAAATCTGGTAGGATGTCAGCGTGGTCATCGATTGGTTCCGTTCTTGAAAGGGATTCGCGGGTACGCCAATTATACGTTACGATTCGCCCCCTCACGAGAATCGAGGTTATCCAGAGCAGCTTTTAGCTGCTTCAGACAGGCCTCCGCATGAGCAAGGCTGCTTTCCACCCACCACTGTAAGGTTCGCCTTCCCCAGGCCGGATGGCGGCTGCTGCGGTTCCAGACGTCCACCGGCATTTCCTGAATCCATTCCAGCTCCTGAACCCGCAGTGCACGGTACTTTTCCAGGATATCGTGCACCGGCGATCCTCCCCTGATACCGCCGGAATCCTGCAGCCGCCGCTGCGGTACGACTAAAGCTTCAAGCTGCGCAGCAAATGTCTTGCGCTCGGTCTCGTACAGTTGGGCCAGCAGCTCGTAGGGGCTGCCCCCCAACGACTCCCTGTAAAGATTCAACTCTTCCGGAGCAAACCAGCCCACAACCCGTTCCAGTTCGCCGGGAATGGAGGCAAACCGGGCTAACATGCGGCGGCGGTAATCCAGCAGCTCTTTCATGCCTGCCCCCCATTTATCATGATCGCCGGGCTACGTCTTGCGCTCTCCGGGAACGGCTATGATGCGCCCCGAAAGACCCTCTGACGCGCTGCTGCACAGATAGAGGACTGCATCTGCGATTGAACGGTAGCCGTCCCGCGCCTGAGGTCCTGGACCATCCGGGGCCGGGGCGAAGATGGTCTCGGCTCTACCGGCCAGCTCTTGAGCCTGTAAGGCAGAGCAGACCGCGTTCACCCGGATATTGAAGGGCGCAAGTTCCCGGGCGGCGTCCTGTGTCAGCGTGATTAATGCTGTCTCGCTGGCGTTGTAGGCGATCCGGTCGGGACGCAGCAGGTCGGAGTCCGGCCGGAATATCATATTGACGATGATGCCCCCACCCTGGCTGCTCATCACACGCCCCACCGACTGCATGGTGAAAAAGGGAGCGCTCAGGTTCACATCCATCGTTCTGCGCCAATCCCATTCATCCATCTGCAGGAGAGACCCTTTCGGTTCAACCCGGGCGTTGTTGATCAGGATATCAATTCTCCCCCAATCATCGCGAACCGCTTCTACCAGCGCCTGAACAGACATTTTTTTGCCGACGTCGAAAATATAATCGCTGGCCCGCCCTCCGGCCTGGCGGATTTCTTCAATCGTTTGATCCAGATTGATGGGGGTGATGTCGTTTGCCGCAATGATCGCCCCCTGCCGGCTAAATACACAGGCGATTTCTCGCCCCAGACCGCGTCCTGCTCCGGTGATGAGGACCACCCTGTCCTGAAGTTCCTTCATTTCTACTCCCATTCTGTAATTGTGGCCTGCGAACAAAGCGGGATATCGCCTTCATTCTGGGCTGCATTCAGGGGCAGCCCCAGGTAAGGGGATGGATCCAGAGTGTTGTCGATATCCAGTTCGTTGAGAAATCGACCCCGGCCATCATCCTTAACGATGGAAAAGTGGAGATGCACCCCGACCGGGTTTCCCGGTGTTCCGGAGTAATTCCCCTGGTAGCCGAGAAGCGTTCCGGCTTCGACATAGACTTCCTCTGTACCCGGGGGGAACTCCTCAGAAATGAAAGAGTCCCCGTTTGGGCCGGCCAGATGCGTGTAATACGTCCAGATCTGGCGCCCGGGGAAGAGAGGGTCTTCGGGAATGCGGATAATGAGTGAAGATTTCCACTCCGGCAAACGAGTCAGATAACCCGGATAGGCCGCATAAATTGGCGTGACGTTAACATCCGAACCGCCGAAGATATCAATGCCCTGGTGGCGGTGGCCGATGCGAAAGGAATCACCCCACAGAAAGCCGATAAAGCCGTCGGTTGGCATGATAAAGGGCGCTTCTCCACAGCGCTCGCCGGCATGCACAGCCCATTCCGGGTAGGAGCTGGGGCTGCGCAGCCAGGCAATCACCCGCGCCGTACGAGCAGCGTTATACCGGTAGTTCCGGTAGAAAAAATACCCCCCAACAATACCGATTACGATGCAGCCGGAGATCAGGCAGCCCAGCAGTTTAAGCTTTCTCATCCCCGTCCTTGCTGCGGTATTTGAGGATATTCTCGAGGTTATCCTCTTTGTGATCCGCAAAAAGGAGCACCATGCGCCCACCGGTGATTTGCTGCAGTATGCGGCCTGCCTGGCGGCCTTCGGGTGACGACATGGCCTGGTGAGCGGCATCTTGCGTTTCGAAAAACAGTTCGTGAATCTGGATGACCGGATGAGCGCCGTACAGATAGTCGACAACCCGGCTGGTCGCCTCACGCTTCAAACCGGGCATTGCTTCTGCTGCGCGCAGAAACTGCGGCCACCCTTCTTCAAAGGTCTCGTAATCTTCCAGGGGTTCGATGAGAATAACAAGTTTATGCATGCAGGTTCACTCCCGGGCCCATTATACCCGCCAGATGGTGCCCGGCACGAGTGGGTAATGATCTCAGAGCCGGTGAAGTCTTGCAAAAGTGCATACTGCGAAAATAACGGGCTGGTATATACTCCTCATATAAAATTCTATCGTTCACGTCCAGATTTTTAATGGTATGATACCGGGACGGAGTACAGGTTTATGGACGAAAAAATCACAATTATCGAGGGCCCCCCTCCCACATTTGAGGCTGTTCATGAGGGCTGGGTGCTGGGTTTGAATGAGAGCCCCATCCTGTCTGATGTAGCCATCACCCGCTTGCGCACGTTTAACGGCCCGGCGCTTGTTGAGCGCTGCCATCGTGCCTGGCGCAACCAGCAGCCCATCTACCTCGAGTATCGCTCGGAGGAGGATGGACTGGAGCGTAATGCACCCATCCTGGCAGCCCGCAGCGTCGATACGGAAGACGGGCAGGTCCTGCTGTTGTGGGTACGTCTGACCGATGAAGAAATTGAGCTGGAGCTGGGATACGACGACGAAGATGACTTTGAGGACGATTTCGGCTTTCCAGAAGATTAGCAAATTTGCAGTAAAAAAGGCCCGGTGTAAGTAGACCGGGCCTTTTTTATTACCTCTGGCCTGATCAGGCAAAACCATTTCTGTGCAGAACACGCCTCTTTCCGACTGGAGACGCGTTTTTCCTTAAAACCACTGTTCTCCAGGCGGAATTATGCTACACTTCCTGTGCCCGCTGATAGGGTGGTTTCAGCATCAAACTGGTCGGGCAGCCAGGATGAGAGTTCAAACAGGGAGGAATCATGTCCGCTTCAACATCCGTTTCAGATACCGTGATCACCCAGATCCAAAGCGGTGTGATGAGCATCACTCTCAACCGCCCCAAAGTGAATGCCTTCAATTTCGAGATGATCTTGGCCGCGCAGTCTGCCCTGAAACAGGCAGCGCGCGATCCGCAGGTGCGCTGCGTACTGCTAACGGGCAGCGGCAGTGTGTTCAGCGCTGGTCAGGACATCACCGATTTTCGCCAGGCGGCCGAGGAGGAGGTTTCCTTCCGCCAGCACCTGCAGCGCACTTATAACCCGCTTATCCTGCAGATCCGCAGGCTGGAAAAACCGGTGCTGGCGGCGATTAACGGCGCCGTCTCTGGCGCTGCACTGGGGATCGCCCTGGCCTGTGACCTGCGCATCGCCGCCGATTCGGCTCGCTTCGTGGTCGGGTTCCTGGGGATCGGTCTGGCGCCGGATTCGGCCGTCTCGCTGTTTTTACCCGCTTTAATCGGTCTGGGCAGAGCCGCCGAAGCAGCCTTCACCAACGCGCCGATTTCCGCCCAGCAGGCGCTGGAATGGTGGCTGGGCAACCGGGTCGTGCCGGCCGCTGAACTGCAGGAGAAGGCATTCGAATGGGCAGCCCAGCTGGCCTCAGGCCCGGTCGGCGCTATGGGCCTGGCCAAACGAGATTTCAACCACGCTGTGCTGGGGAATCTGGAACAGGTGCTCGACTATGAGGCCCATATCCAGGAAATTGCCGGCAGGGGGGATGAACACAAAGAAGGGGTGCAGGCTTTCCTTGAAAAGCGCACACCCCGGTATATATAGGCTGCCAGACAGATTTTCTATATTAAGGATAGACGAAAACCAATCGTAAGGACGACCAGCGCTGTGAACAGGAAGCCTACGCCCAACGCGGCCAGCAGAGCCGCGCTCTGTCCGCGCTGGTCGACCAGATGGTACGGCGGGTAGTAGCCCTCCACCTGCAGCAGCGGACCGCCAAACCAGGCAAACAAAGCTCCACCCATCAGGCCGCCGATATGCCCCCAGTTATCAATTCCCGGTGAGAGTCCAATAAACAGGTTGATCACGGCGATCAGGATTATATTGCCCAGTGCACGCTGTGCATTCCCGCCGAACACGCCCCGGTTTCGGTAGAGAAGCACGCCTTCGGCTCCCAGCAGTCCAAAGATGGCTGTGGAAGAGCCCAGCGATGGGTTGACAGAAAAGATAAAGGACATCACATTGCCGGCGTACCCCGAGATCACATACAGCAGAAGAAACCGCCAGTGACCGTAATGACGCTCCAGGCCTGGCCCAAAGATATACAGGGCATACATATTAAAGAGAATATGCAGGATGGAGCCGTGCAGGAACATGGGGGTAAACAGCCGCCAGTACTGCCCCAGCAGGATTAACTCGTTGACTTTCATCCCCAGCAGGGCCGGCAGGTCCCGGCTGTTGAACACGTAAGGGCTGACCGTCTGCAGGATAAAGATGAAAATAGTAATCCCCATCAGCCCGTAAACTACTACCGGGCGAGAGGCAGGGAAACGGACAGGGACAGGCTGCACAGGCGGTGCGTACGGAGGGGGAGCGCTCTGCTGGCCGGCGTATGGGGTGTATGCCTGATCGTCGTCTTCTTCAGGAGGGGAGTAAAACTGATTCAAACCCGGACCTTTCGCGGATGAACACGATGGTGTTCAGCATTAATTATTCCAATAATGGTATCCACCGCATCTTCAAGGCGGTGCTCCTCATTAACCAGGATGTAATCAAATTCCGAGATCCGCTGCAGCTCTTTGTGGGCATCTTCGAGGCGCACCCGCAGCGATTCTTCGGTTTCGGTCTCGCGCCGGATGAGGCGCCTCAGCAGCGCTTCCTGGTTGGGGACGGTGATAAAAATCAACAGCGCCTCAGGGAAAAGCTGGCGGATGGTGGCGGCGCCCTGCACGTCCAGGCGCATGATTACATCCTGACCGCTCTGCAGAGCTTTGAAGACCTGATCCCGGGTCACCCCCTTTAACTGCCCGTAGACTTCCGCATACTCCAGCATTTCCCCGGCTTCAACCATGCGCCTGAACTCATCATCCGTGACAAAAAAATAATCGACGCCGTGGACCTCGTTCTCTCGCTTAGGGCGCGAAGTGGTGGTAACAACAAAATGAAACGGCAGACCGCGTTCCTTCAGGCGCTGGATAATCGCATCTTTTCCTGCACCGGATAATCCAGAGATCACGATCAACAACGGCTCAGGTTGAATGGGGTTGAATTCCCTGGGATCGATCTCCTTGATATTCAATCGTGGCTCCATTTAGCGAGGACTCCTTGCCGGGTTTTTTCGAGTTGGTACCTGATTATAATTAAAAAATCACCAACACGATCAGGAGGTTCACTCCATGCCAACCTACCCGTATCGCTGTTTGAATTGTGGCAAACGGTTTGAAGTCTTTATCCCTTACGACGAGTACGGCAAACGTACGGTCACCTGTGCATACTGCAGCAGTGAAAACGTACAGCGGCGCATCGTCAGGGTGCGTGTCGCCCGCTCAGAAGAAAGCCGCTTAGAAAATCTGACCGATCCCAGTGTCCTGGAATCCATGGAAGATGATCCCCGGGCGATGGGAAAGATGATGCGCCAGTTAAGCAATGAGTTGGGCGAAGACATGGGCCCGGAGTTTAACGAGGTCATCGACCGTCTGGAATCCGGACAGCACCCGGAAGAAATCGAAAAAGAGCTTCCCGACCTGGGCGGTGGCGGAGATGATCTCGGTGACGATCTATAACCCCTGACGGCTTTCTTTTTCCTGCAGCCGGGAAATAACCACTTTGCGGATCTCTTCCTGGACCTGCTCCGATGGGCGAGAAGCATCCACAATGACCCAGCGCTGCGGCTCCTCTCTGGCCAGCTCCAGGTAGCCGCTGCGCACGCGGCGGTGAAAAGCGAGGTCAAAAGCATCCAGCCGGTTCCAATCGCCGGTGCGCTGCCGCCGCCGGAGCCCAACCTCGACATCCACATCCAGCAGCAGGGTCAGATCTGGCTTCAGGCCCTGGGTAGCAAAATCGATAATGCGGCGCAGCTCGTCAATACCGAACCGGCATTCATAGCCATAACCCTGATAAGCCAGCGTAGAGTCGGCAAACCGGTCACAGAGCACTACCCACCCCGCTTCCAGATGAGGCCGGATCACCTGGGAAACCAACTGCGCTCGAGATGCCTGAAACAACAGGATTTCGGTGCGGTGAGTGATATCGGTGTTTTTTAGATCAAAAAGCAGCGTACGAATTTTATCCCCGATGGCAGTGCCTCCCGGTTCGCGTGTCTGTAGAATGGAATAACCGGCTGCGCGCAGGTACTCAGCGAGAGCAGAGATCTGAGAGCTTTTACCACTGCCATCAGGGCCTTCGAAAGTGATAAACATAAGTGCGGCTGCCCGCCTCTAAATATAAGGTATGGATACTCACATGGTGCGGGAAATCCCGCACCATGTGTTTTTAATCTGATATCGGTAGATGCAGAGGACGGGATAATCTTACCACGTCCTCACCAGCGGTCACTCACGAAATATCCTCACCCGGCGGTTCGGTTCTTTCCCATACGAGTGAGAAACCAGGTTGGCTTCACGCGCCATCTGGTGCTGCAGCCGCCGGATGGAAGAAGCCGCCGGCGGCAGCTCAACCCAGCGCTCGCCGTTCAAAACCGCCTGGATAGCCGCCTGCGTTTCCTGCATAGCGGGATCCATCATCTCCATAGGCCCGCTCAGCGGCTCGCTGGACAGGTTGAACAGATCGCTCAAGAACTGCTGCATCTGGTTTACCGTGTTGGCGCGCAGCACATAGATGGGAATATTACGATTCTCCGCATCAACGATCACGCGCTGGCGCTTGCGGTAGTAAGAACGCAGCGTGACAATCACCTGCGCATCCGAAGCATCATCAACGATGACTGCCGGTACGCCGAGCCTTTTGCTTGCCTGCATGAGCCGGTTACGCGCCACTCCGTAGGGATAAATTCGCACGGGTTCAATGCGAGAACTGGAGCTGCGAAAAGTACGGGGCTCCATTTCTCGTTCAGCGCTGCGTCCCGGCTCACGCACCGCAGCGTGTCCCCGCTCTGTGCCACCATCTACGCCCTGCCGGCGGTAACCCTGCCCCATAGCCTGTCCAGGGCGAGTCGGAACGGTGCCCTGTTCGATATGGATTTTGCCATCCTCGCCGCGCGAGCGGATTTCGGGTGGCAGAGGATAGCCGCGCAGCAGCGAGTCGACAGCAGCCGCGACATCTTTGTGGACAGCCATACGGCTGCGGTTCTGTATCTCGATGAGCACGTCGAAGGTCGGCGGAGAACGCCGCTCAAGGACGGTTTTCTGGGTGCCGCGCCGGCGGGCCTCTTCATCGGAGAGGGTCACCGATTCAATGCCGCCGACAAGATCAGACAGGGTGGGGTTGAGCAGCAGGTTTTCCAGCGTGTTCCCGTGGGCGGTGCCGATCAACTGCACGCCGCGCTCGGCGATTGTGCGCGCGGCCGCAGCTTCGAGCTCGCGCCCGATCTCGTCGATCACGATTGCCTCGGGATTGTGGTTTTCCACCGCTTCGATCATGACTTCATGCTGCAGCGATGGCGTGGCCACCTGCATCCGGCGCGCTCGCCCTACGGCAGGATGGGGAACATCCCCATCGCCGCCGATCTCGTTAGACGTATCCACAATGACCACGCGCTTGATCTCCGCCAGGATGCGCGCTGCTTCACGCAGAATGGTCGTTTTACCGACACCAGGGCGTCCCAGAATGAGCAGGCTCTTACCGCTTTCGATCAGGTCCTGAATGATATCGGTGGTACCATAAACGGCACGGCCAACCCGACAGGTAAGCCCGACGATATGCCCGCGCCGGTTGCGAATCGCAGAAATGCGGTGTAGTGTACGCTCCATTCCGGCCCGGTTGTCGGCGTCGAACTCACCGATGCGGTCAACTACATAATCGATATCTGCCCTCGTCGTTTCGATATTGCTGAGGACGATTTCTCTATCGACAAAGCGCGCAGTCGGTACGCGTCCCAGATCCAGGATCACCTCCAGGAGGTTATCCGAGTCATCGGCTTCGATGAGCGCCCGCACGACACCTGGTGGGAGCACATCCAACAGCGCTTGCAAATCATCAGTAATCTTTCGCTGTTCCATAGCGATTATTTATCTCCGTACGTACAATGGGAGCGGAGACTTCAGCGTGGCCACCCTCCAGCGCCGGCAGCGAGAAAACACGCACAGCTTTTTGCTGGATGGCCAGATGCTTTACCATTACAGCCTGGCGTGGGCCGGGCTCCGCCCCCAGATCTTCAATTGCAGGCTCCAGCCAGGACTGATAGGATCGAATACAGAAATAAACCGGTCGCGAACGACGGTAAGGAAGTTTACAAAACAGGTTAGCGAACCATTCTCCCACATTCTCCACGTCGGGGTGAACAATCGGGTTGGCCCAGATCCCCCGACCTCCATATTTCAACTCGACAAAGGCCAGCAGGTTGTCCCCCTGGTAGTACACCAGGCCGCGGGGGTTGTGGGAGTCAAAAGGCTCCACCTGCTGGACCAGCCCCGGAACGACGTTGTTGTACAGCGAGCGGATAGGGATTGCATCCCGGCTGGAAGCCATCCTCCAGCCCAGATCCGGCGGATCGGTCTCGGTTGGTTTCGTCAGAGACCAGATCCGCTGGCGGGTATAAATGGCGAAGCTGCAGCGCCGCAGCGCCTCAAAAGCATCCGAGAACTCATTTGCATCAGCGAGCAAACGGTAGCCGCCCTGCTCTCCTACCGCCCGGGCCATATATTCCACGATTTCGTTTAATGCAGGGGAATCGAGGGCTGACGAGGGTGTCAGAAAGGTAAGGTGGCCATACGGCGCCCCCACGCTGTGCATGACCTGGCCGATGAGGTGACCGTTTTCATGGCCATCACAGCGGCTGACGGCCGTCAAGATCCCCATTGAGGGGGCTAGATAGGAAAACAGCGCCCCGGGAACCAGCAGCGGTCCACGCGTCAACACCAGAGCACTATCAAGAAAAGTGCTCTGGTGTCGGTTGCGGTAAAGTGCAGGAAAATCCCGCCAATCAAACGGGCGGACAGTCATATAGTATTTTACCGTTCCAATCCCAGGGAGCGTCTTTGACCGGTCGAATCTCCTGAAACACTAATCTGAATTGACGAGGGACAGGAAGTAGCGGTGAAAACGATCGTCCTTCGTCAGCTCAGGGTGGAAGGAAGTCGCCAGTAGATGACCCTGTTGGGCGGCAACGATGCGGCCATCTTCAAGAGTTGCCAGAACTCTGGTACCGTTCTGTACCGATTCAATCAATGGCGCACGGATAAAGATCGCAGGGAAAGGCGGCCCCCCTGGTTCCACGGTTTCCAGTGCCTCAACGACCAGATCTGTCTCGAAACTGGCAATCTGCCGGCCGAAAGCATTCCTCTCTACCGTGATGTCCATCAATCCCAGCAGCGGCTGAGACCGGTGGGCGTCTTTGGAGAGAAAAATGGCTCCTGCACATGTCCCCCAAATGGGTTTCTCCCTGCCAAATGCTTTGAGAGGCTCCATCAAGTTAAAAGCTGTGGCCAGCTTTCCGATGGTCGTAGATTCTCCTCCCGGGATTATCAGCCCATCCAGACCATCCAGGTGTTCAGGAAGGCGCACTTCTACGGCTTCTACGCCAATGCGGCGCAGCATGGCGATGTGCTCAATGAAAGCTCCCTGTAATGCTAAAACCCCAATCCTCATAGATGCTCGATGTATTGATTTTAGACTACCAGCCTCGCCCGGCGATCAGTTCCGATTCTGGCATCGCAGAAATCTGGCGGCCTACCATTGGCTCACCCAGGTTGCGGCTGACTTCAGCAAGAATGTACGGATCATTGTAATGGGTGGTCGCCTTGACAATGGCTGCTGCACGACGAGCAGGATCGCCGGACTTGAAGATGCCCGAGCCGACAAACACACCGTCCACGCCCAACTGCATCATCAGGGCGGCGTCTGCAGGAGTGGCGATGCCTCCGGCGGCGAAATTCACCACCGGCAGACGTCCAAGGCGGCGCGTCTCCATGACCAGTTCATATGGAGCGCCGATCTCCTTCGCATAAGACATCACTTCCTCTTCAGCCATAGTCTGCAAACGCCGGATTTCGCCCATCACAGTGCGGGCGTGGCGCACAGCTTCGACCACATCACCGGTGCCCGCCTCGCCTTTCGTGCGGATCATGGCCGCACCTTCACCAATGCGCCGCAGCGCCTCGCCCAGATTGCGACAGCCGCAAACAAAGGGCACTTTGAAGTTGTGTTTGTTAATGTGGTGCTGCTCATCCGCCGGTGTGAGGACCTCAGATTCATCGATATAGTCCACACCAATCGCTTCCAGAATCTGGGCTTCCACAAAGTGGCCGATGCGGCACTTTGCCATGACGGGGATGGATACCGCATCCATTATCTTTAAGATCAGTTCCGGGTCGCTCATACGGGCGACGCCGCCGTGGGCACGAATATCCGCCGGCACACGTTCCAGGGCCATTACTGCAACCGCCCCGGCATCTTCAGCAATTTTTGCATGTTCTGGAGTGACGACGTCCATAATAACGCCGCCCTTCAGCATTTGAGCCAGACCTTTTTTTACAGCAAAGGTAGCAACCTCTTGCTCCATTTCAGTTCCTCCACAGTCGAAATCGACTTCCTGATTTCATTCTACCATGCAGGCGAACGAGTTGCAACACGCCCGGCCCGCCGGCAGAAGCCGGGCACGGCCCACTCGCCAGTAGTAACCCTGCACGCAGGAGACGGTTATCATCTACCGGTTATTCCTAATTTTTGTGCGCCCGGCGCTTGGCCTCCCGCAGGCGAGCCAGAGCATCGCCTTCAGGCGGTGCGGGAGGGGGC
>JAAYXE010000062.1 GCA_012516075.1 Chloroflexota bacterium
CCTACCCCCACCGAGACTCCGACACCCACTAACACGCCCGAGCCCACACAGGAGATTCTGCCAACCCTGACATCACCTGTGATCGGCGAACTTGTGACCGGCACCGCTCCTTCTCTGATTATCGGCACACCGGTCCCTGATGAAGCTCAGGGCGGGCTGGGCCTGGTCTGCTGGCCGTTTGCGATTGGATTAATCCTGCTGATCATTATCATCGCCACCGTGCTGATCGGCGGCCAGACGAGCTACCCCTGAGCTTCGTCTTTATCCCCCTCTGTAATACAGAAAACATGGACTTCGCGCGGCCCGTGCACCCCGACGGTCAGGGTCATCTCGATATCCGCCGTGCGCGACGGCCCGCTGATCAAAACGGCCGCTGACACCTGCTGGACGTCTTCACGGCGCAGGACCTCCGCCAGCGTGGCGTATATATCGGCTTTTTTCAACACAGCGACATGAATATCGGCGACGAGCGAAGCCGTCAGTGGCCGGCCTTTGCCAGCTGTGATGAGCAGCGTGCCGGTCTCCGCCGCTGCACCAGATGCGGCGGTCAGCCCGGCCTGAGGACGCGCCCGGGTACTGAGCTCCACATGCGGCCGGTAGGTGTGCTCCACACGGATCCGTGCGGCGCGCACTGCATCCAGCACCTCCTCGGGGAGATGTTCGTTCTCCCAGGCCAGCACGGAGCGAATGCGGCGGGACTTTAAAAAGGCGGCCAGCGCCTGCGGCAGCTCTGCTTCCGTACACTGCTGTACGGTCCCGCCCAGGGCTTCCAGTTCGCGGCTGAAGCGCTCCAATCGAGATTCGGGCGCGGGCTGTTCCACGGGAGCCTGTTCTGCGATGACCTGGACCGGCTGGAGATCCTGCGGCGAGACTGTCTCTTCTTCACCGGCGATGCCGGCCTGCCAGCGCTGGCGGAAAGACCGGGCTGCGGGCGCAGGAAAGTCGCGGCTGTACCCCCAGCCGGTCCAGGCCGGCAGGCGCAGCCAGGAACCGCTGGATCTGGGCGCCAGCCGGGACAGGACGCCGGCCGTTTTCTGCGCCAGGGCAAAGCGCCGTGGAGAACGAGCCGCCCATACAAAGGAACGCAGGGCCAGGCTTAACTGCCGCGGCGCATTGGGGAAGGCTGCTTTCGCCGTAGGTAGTGTATCCTGAACAGGCAGATCCACGCCGCCTGCCCGCACCCGCAGCAGCAGCTTCGGAAGGTCGATATCCACCGGGCAGGCTTCCCTGCAGGCGCCGCACAGGCTGGAAGCGCGCGCCAGCTGGCCAAACTCGGACTGTCCGAACAGCCCCGGAGCAATCACCGATCCAATCGGACCGGGGTAGGGTGTGACAGCGCCGTGCGCCCCCACATAAGCATGCCCGCCAATCTCCCGGAAGACTGGACAGGCGTTCAAACAGGCGCCGCAGCGGATGCAGTAAAGCGCCTCCATCAGGGGAGACTGCCGCAGCCGGGAACGGCCGTTATCGACCAGCACGATATGGCGTTCCTGCGGGCCGTCGGGTTCATCCGGACGGCGAGGACCGTTCAAAAGGCTGGTGTAAACGGTCAGCTTTTGCCCGGTGGCCGAACGCGGCAGCAGGGAGAGCAGCAGGGCCAGGTCATCCAGCGTCGGGACCAGGCGTTCGATGCCGACCAGGGCCACGTGGACGGGCGGCAGTGTGCTGCACATACGCCCGTTGCCCTCGTTCGTCAGCACACACAGCGATCCCGTCTCCACCACGCCGAAGTTAGCGCCGGTGATGCCCATATCGGCCTGCAGAAAGACACGCCGCAGCTCGCGGCGGGCGGTTTCGGTCAGCGCGCTAACATCATCGCTGTAAGGCGTGCCCAGCTTTTCATGAAAAGTCTGACCGACATCCTGCCGGCGTAGATGCACGGCCGGGGTGATGATATGTGCCGGGCGCTCACCGCGCAGCTGGACGATGTACTCACCCAGGTCCGTTTCCACCACCTCCATGCCGGCCGCTTCAAGTACGGCGTTAATGCCGATCTCCTCCCCGACCATGGTCTTGGCTTTGGCCACCGTCTTCACGCCGTGGCTGCGGGCAATATCCAGCACAATCTGCTGCGCCTGAGCGGCATTCGCCGCCCGGTGGACGGTCATCCCGTTGGCCGCAGCCCGCGCTGCGAACTCCTCCAGGTATTGTTCGAGGTGAGCGATGGTGCGGGCGCGCAGTTCGTGAGCGCGCCTTCGCAGCACGTGCACATCTTCTGGCAGGGAGGCATAAGACTGCAGCCGCACACGCAGACGCCTCTCCGCGTTGGCATCCAGGGCAGACTGCAGGTTGGCGTCCGCCAGTGCACTTTGAATATGCGTGTAAAAAGGGTTTGCCATGGCGATCGTTCAGGTCTGGGCCAGGATCTCGGCCAGATGCAGGGCTTTTGGAGGCCGGTTGAGGCGCTGCAAACCGCCGTTGATATGGGTGATGCAGCCCGAGTCGCAGGAGACCAGCCAGTCTGCCTGGCTGGCTTCCAGGTTCGCCAGCTTGCGCTCCAGCATGGCGGATGATATCTGCGGGTGCTCGGCCGAGAAAACCCCGCCGAAGCCGCAGCAGGACTCCGCCTCGGGCAGTTCGACGATCTCCACACCGCGTACGGCTTTCAGAAGCGCCAGCGGCTGGCGGTGCACCCCCAGCTCACGCAGCAGATGGCAGGATGGGTGGTAAGCAATGCGGCCTGAAAAGCACGCGCCGACGTTCACCACGCCGAGCACATCCACCAGGTATTCCGAAAACTCATATGTACGGGCAGCCAGATTCCGGGCGCGCGGGAGCCACTCTGCATCGCCTGAAAACAGCTCAAGGTAGCTGTGGCGGATCATTGCCGCGCAGGAACCGGAGGGAACTACAACCGGGCCGCGAGTTTTTTCAAAGACATCGATCGTATGGCGCGCCAGCGGAAGCGCCTGGTCACGCAGACCGGCATTAAAAGCCGGCTGCCCGCAGCAGGTCTGGTCCTGCAGGAACTCAACCGTCTGCCCCAGGCGGCGCAGCACCCTAACCACTGCTTCGCCGATCTGAGGATAGAAGGTATCCAGTATACAGGTGATAAAAAGCTGGACGGGCTCGGACATATCCTTTTCTGCTGATATTGTATCTCAGGATGCGCAGAGATCCCGAAGTTCGTACTCCAGCTTTCCGGATCTGTGAGATGCACCGGCGTGCAGGTTATAATCACTCGAGAGCCGGGGGTTTGGGTACAATACAGTCACTCCGATGGGCAGGGGCACTGCCGGAGCTCCTCCTGGCCAATCCATTAATAAGGATAAATTGACTATGGAAATCACACTCACTGCTGAGGCTTTTCTGGGAGCAGGGCTGATTTTCCTGCTGCGTGTAGGGGACATGACCCTGGATACGCTCCGCCTGCTGATGGTCATGCGCGGGAAAAAAGCCTATGCCTGGTTGCTTGGATTTGTTCAGGCCGCGATTTTCATCGTTGCTATCAGCTCGGTGCTGCAAAATGTAAGCAATGTGCTCAATGTGGTCGGCTACGCAGGCGGTTTTGCCACCGGCAATGTGATTGGTATCTGGCTCGAGGAGAAGTTGGCCATCGGGCACTCCCATTTGCGCGTCACAAGCTCGCGGCGTGGAGCGGCTACGGCGGAGGCGCTGCGCAACGCCGGCTATGCCGTGACGGAGATCCCCGCCCGCGGGCGTGACGGCGCGGTCACCTTGCTGACCCTGAGTGTGCTGCGCAAAAATGTCAATCAGGTTAAGGCGCTGATCAAAGAGATTGATCCGGATGCCTGTATCACGGTAGAGGATGTGCGCCCGGTCTGGCGCGGCTTCTGGAGGGCTTGAACGCATCGACCACGCTGATAGTGATCTAAATTTATGGAGTGCCCGGGCCGGTCGGCCCGGGCACTTTGACATTAACATCCCGCAACTTTATATGCTATATACTACCTAATTTGTAATATTTGGAACAATATATGATTTTTGTCACGAATAGTGTGTGACATTTGACATTAGATTCTTGCCTGACAATTGCTTACCATTCCAGTAAGCATTGACGATTTTGGTAAAGGTTTACATCAATACGGAGGTTCACTCTTGTTCAAAATCAACCGCCGTACAGATTACGCAGTCCGTGTGCTGCTCGCTCTGGCGAAGAGGCCCGAAGGAACCCGTCTTCCCACTCGCGTCATCCAGGAAGAGATGCTGATCCCGCGCCCCTTCCTGCAGCGCATTGTCGCCGATCTATCGAAAGCTGAACTGATCAGAACGTACGCAGGGCCGCACGGTGGGCTTGAACTGGCACAGCCACCCGACTCGATCTCTCTGCTCCACATCTGGGAGGCCATTGAAGGGCCGCTGTTGATTTCCGACTGTCTGAAATCCAGGAACACCTGCCCCCTGGACACTGGCTGCCCGGTTCACCGGCGCTGGAGACGATTACAGGCGCTGATCGTTGCAGAACTCGAAGCGGCCACGCTCGAAATTCTGGCAAAAGA
The DNA here is from genome assembly GCA_012516075.1 of Chloroflexota bacterium. Classification (GTDB taxonomy): domain Bacteria; phylum Chloroflexota; class Anaerolineae; order Anaerolineales; family UBA4823; genus JAAYXE01. The sequence continues at coordinate 4,461 of JAAYXE010000062.1, forward strand.
AGCCGCCATGCTGCGGGACCGCTTGCCCGCCGGGCGGCTTGTTAAGGGCTTGCTGCCCGTCACCGGTCATTAGTCCCGTTCTTCTATTCTGTTCGAGGAGGGTTTTTATGGATTCGCTCCTGCTGGCTAGAATGCAGTTTGCCATCACAACCGTCTATCACTTCTTCTTTGTCCCCCTGACGCTCGGTCTCTCTGTCCTGGTTGCCCTGATGGAAACCCTGTACGTGCGGACCGGCCGGGAGGTGTACAAAGACATGGCGAAATTCTGGGGGAAGCTCTTCCTGATCAACTTCGCCATGGGCGTTGTCACCGGGATCGTCCAGGAATTCCAGTTTGGCATGAACTGGTCAGAATATTCCCGCTTTGTAGGCGATATCTTCGGTGCACCGCTGGCTATCGAAGCGCTCCTGGCTTTCTTCCTGGAATCGACCTTCCTGGGTATCTGGATCTTCGGATGGGATAAGCTGTCCAAGAAGATGCATGCGCTGACGATCTGGCTGGTCGCACTGGGCTCGAACATCTCCGCCCTGTGGATCCTGATCGCCAACTCGTTCATGCAGCAGCCCGTGGGCTACGTCATCAACAACGGCCGGGCTGAGATGACCGATTTCTTCTCTCTGATCCTGAACCCCAACGTGTGGGTGATGTTCCCGCACACCGTCACAGCCGGGTTCACCACGGCGGCTTTCTTTGTCATGGGGATCAGCGCCTATCACCTGATCAACAAGAGCAACATCCCGCTGTTCCGCCGCTCTTTCCAGATCGCCGCCATCTTCGGCACGATCTCCATCATCCTGCTGATCTTCAACGGGCACGCCCAGGCCCAGCATATGGTCCAGACCCAGCCGATGAAGATGGCTGCCGCCGAAGCGCTGTGGCAGAGCGAAGACCCGGCTTCGTTCTCCCTGATCACCATCGGAGATCTCAGCCAGCGGCGCGACGTGTTCTCCATCCGCTTGCCGCGCTTGCTCAGCCTGCTGGCCTATAACCAGCTCGAAGGTGAGGTGCAGGGGATTTATAACCTGCAGGCCCAGTATGAGGCGCAGTACGGTCCGGGGAACTATATACCGCCTGTGGCGGTTACCTACTGGACCTTCCGCATCATGGTGGGCGCCGGATTCGCGATGATGGCACTGGCCCTGTACGCCCTCTTCATGGTCATGGGCGACTTTTTCGAAACCCGGACGGTAGTGCTGCGCATCTTCCTGTTCGCCATGGCGCTGCCGTACCTGGCCAACACCGCCGGCTGGCTGATGACCGAACTGGGCCGCGCTCCCTGGGTGGTCTTCGGACTGATGAAAATCGAAGATGCCGTCTCGCCAACCGTATCGGGCGGCATGGTGCTCACCACCCTGGTGATCTTCACGCTGGTGTACGGCGTCCTGATGGCAGCCGACATCTATCTGCTCACTAAATTTGCCAAACAAGGGGTGAAACCGACCGGCGAGGAACTCCCCTCCGATCTGGGCGATACATTCCCATCCCTGGTGGGTGCACAGGACTGACAGGAGGCTAAAATGGATCTCAACACCCTCTGGTTTATTCTCATCGCAGTACTGTATATCGGCTTCTTCGTCCTCGAAGGGTTTGACTTCGGCGTCGGGATCCTGCTTCCTTTCCTGAGCCGTGATAAGGATCCGCAGCGGGTGGACCGCAAGCGCCGGGTAATGATCAACACCATCGGCCCGCACTGGGACGGGAACGAGGTCTGGCTGCTGACAGCGGGTGGGGCGACCTTCGCCGCCTTCCCCAACTGGTACGCCACGCTTTTCTCCGGCTTTTACCTGCCCCTGTTTTTGCTGCTGCTGGCTCTGATCGTGCGCGGCGTCGCCTTCGAGTTCCGCAGCAAAGATGACAACCCGAAGTGGCGCGCTGCTTGGGACTGGGCCATATTCATCGGCAGCCTGGTGCCTGCCATCCTGCTGGGTGTGGCATTTGCCAACCTGGTCCGGGGCGTCCCCATCGATGCGAACATGAACTATGTAGGCGGCTTCTTCAACCTGCTCAACCCTTACGCCCTGCTGGCCGGCGTGTCTTCACTGCTCATCTTCACCCTGCACGGAGCCATTTTCCTGTCGTTGAAGACCAGCGGTGAAGTGGAACGCAAGGCCCGGGCCGCCGCCGAGCGCCTGTGGGTGTTCACGGTGATTGCCCTGCTTGCCCTGCTGATCGCCACCTACTTTGCCACTGATATGCTCAAGCGGCTGGGGGTGAGCCCGGGTATCGTCCCGGTCATCGGCATGGCAGCCATCCTGCTGGTCGGCTACTTCGTGCGCAAAAAGATGCAGGGCTGGGCATTCGCCATGACCAGCATCGGCATTGCCATTGCGCTGGTCACGCTCTTCATGATCCTCTTCCCCCGGGTGATGGTCTCCAGCCTCAATCCGGAGTGGAGCCTGACGATTTATAACGCCGCGTCAACCCCATACACCCTGCGGACGATGACCATCATTGCGCTGGTTTTTGTCCCCATCGTCCTGGCTTACCAGGGCTGGAGCTACTGGGTCTTCCGCAAGCGGATTAAAACCGATTCCGAGTCGCTGATCTACTGATCTCAGCCAGTCACCAGTAACCGTGAGGCGCCAGATCGAGCTCTGGCGCCTCACGGCTCACTTACGGGACTTTCTATGGGTTTCGATCGACGATTGATGGCTCTGGCCCGCCAGAGCAGGTTGACCATCATCCTGACCATCGTGCTGGGAGCTTTAACCGGGATCCTGACGGTCACGCAGTCACATCTGCTTACTCAGGCCGTCGGGCAGGTCTTCCTGCAGGGGAAAGCTCCCGCAGATGTTTCCCGGTTCCTGCTTTTGCTGCTGGGCACCTTTGTCTTGCGCTCGCTCCTCGCCTGGGCCAGTGAGATCAGCGGTAATGCCAGCGCGCAGAAGGTAAAAACCAGCCTGCGCCGGCTGCTCTACCGCACACTGATCGATCTGGGCCCTGCCTACCTGGGCAGCGAACGAGACGCCCGCACCGGCGAGCTGGTCAGCACCGCTGTAGACGGCATCGAGACCCTGGATGCTTATTTCAGTCAGTATCTCCCCCAGGTGGTTCTGGCGGCCGTCGTCCCATTTACCTTTTTCCTGTTCGTCCTGCCAGTAGATCTCCTTTCGGCTCTGGTGCTGCTGCTTACTGCGCCGCTGATCCCGATCTTCATGGTTCTGATCGGCAGCCTGGCGAAGACTCTGACACGGCGGCAGTTTCAAACCCTGAACCGGATGAGCGCCTACTTCCTGGATGTCCTCCAGGGACTTACCGCCCTGAAAACCCTAGGGCGCAGTAAGGAGCAGGCAGGCGTTATTGAACAGGTCAGCGAACGATTCCGCACCACCACCATGGGCGTGCTGCGGGTAACCTTTCTTTCTGCACTGGTGCTCGAGATGGTCTCGACCATCAGCACCGCAGTTGTAGCGGTAGAAATCGGCCTGCGGCTGCTTTACGGCCGCCTGGCCTTCGAGCAGGCTTTTTTCGTGCTGCTGCTGGCGCCGGAATTTTATCTCCCCCTCAGGCTCCTCGGGACCCGTTTTCATGCCGGCATGTCGGGGGTCACAGCGGCAAAACGCATTTTCGAGATCCTGGACCGGCCTCTTCCCGGTGAGGACAGAGACCCTGTAAAAGAGGAGGCCGGCGAGGTTCAGGATAGGGGGGAAGAAAACCTTCAGCCCGGTATTCACTTCCGGAGAGTGGAGTTTGCATATGCAGATGGGCGCAAAGCGCTGCAGGGGGTAAGTTTTGATATTCTGCCCGGGCAGACCGTGGCGCTGGTGGGTCCCAGCGGCGCTGGTAAGAGCACGATTGCCGGACTGCTGCTCCGCTTCCTGCCGCAGCAGTCCGGCCAGATTTTTATTAACGGCGCTCCGCTGGAAGGCCTGCCGGCTGCGGATTGGCGGCGGCAGATCGCCTGGGTGCCGCAGCGGCCCTACCTGTTTCAGGACACCGTGCTGGAGAATATCCGCCTGGCGCGACCGGAGGCCAGCCTGCACGAGGTGATCGAAGCGGCACGCCTGGCTCACGCCGATGAGTTCATCAGCGAGCTGCCACAGGGTTACTACACGCCCATCGGAGAGCGCGGCGCCCGGTTAAGCGGCGGACAGGCGCAGCGCATTGCCCTGGCACGCGCCTTTCTCAAGAATGCCCCCCTGCTGATCCTGGACGAGGCCACATCCAGCCTGGACCCGGAAAATGAAAGCCTGGTTCAGGACGCTCTGGAGCGCCTGCTGAAGGGGCGCACGGCGCTGGTGATCGCGCACCGCCTGAGCACCGTGGCGCGGGCGGACCAGATTATTGTGCTGAACGCCGGGCAGATCGTTGAGAGCGGGACTCACGACGAACTGCTCGCCCGGAATGGTTTCTACGCCCGTCTGGTGGGAGCTTTCAGCGGCAGTGTACACAGGACTGCTGCAAGCGAAATGCACAGCGAAGTCAGGACCCCGGCGTCATTCTCTAAACAGGCGGCGGTCGCATCCCGCAACGGATCATCCCGGGGGGCATCAGCCAAAGATGCAGCGCCTCTGCAGGCTGCTGGCCGATTCCACGCGCTGAAACAGCTGCTGAAGCTGGCAGCGCCGCTCAAAAAGTGGATCGCCCTATCAACCCTGCTGGGGTTTGCCACGATTGGCAGCAGCATCGGCTTGATGACAACTTCCGCCTATATTATCTCAGCCGCGGCGCTTCAGCCTTCTATTGCGCTACTGCAGGTGCCCATTGTGGGGGTGCGCTTCTTCGGGATCAGCCGCGGCGTATTCCGCTATCTGGAACGCCTGGTTTCGCACGAGGTAACCTTCCGACTGCTGGCGCGGCTGCGTGTCTGGTTTTATCAGGCGCTGGAACCGCTCGCGCCGGCACGCCTGCTGCGCTACCACAGCGGAGACCTGTTAAGCCGCATCGTGGGGGATATCGAGACGCTGGAAAACTTTTACGTGCGCGTCCTCGCGCCGCCTCTGGCGGCTGCACTTGTGGCCCTGGCTGCCTGCATCTATCTGGGCTCCTTCCACCCATCTCTGGCGCTGGTCCTGCTGGTCTTCCTTCTACTGGCGGGCCTGGTTGTGCCGCTGATCGCCCGGATGCTGGGGCGTAAACCCGGACAGGAACTCAACGAACGGCGCGCCGCGCTGAGCAGCGCTCTGGTCGACGGCGTGCAGGGCCTGCCCGACCTGCTGGCCTTCGGGCAGGAAGAGCGCCAGATGCAGCATGTGGAGACGGCACACCAGGAACTATCCCGCGCCCAGACCCACATGGCCTGGGTCAATGGGTTTCAGACCGCCCTGTTCCAGTTATGCATGAACCTGGGTTTCTGGTCCGTGCTGGCCCTGGCTGTCCCACTGGTTCACAGCGGCCAGATACAAGGCGTTTATCTCGCCGGGCTCGTTTTAGCTGCGCTGACAAGCTTCGAAGCAGTACAGCCCCTTCCCCTGGCTGCCCAGTATCTGGAGAATAACCTGCAGGCCGCCCGGCGCCTCTTTGAAGTGGTGGACGTCGAGCCGGAGGTGCTTGATATCGAGAATCCCCTGCCGCTTCCCGGCCGCGACCGCTTCGGTCTGCAGGTACGCAGCCTGAGCTTTCGCTATCCGCCCATAGACGATAGAGCTGCGCGGGATGACCAGCCGTATATCCTGAGCGACATCACCTTTGAACTGGAGCCCGGCAAACGCCTCGCTGTGGTTGGGCCCAGCGGCTCGGGGAAAACCACCCTGGTGAACCTGCTGCTGCGCTTCTGGGAGTGTTCAGAGGGGGAAATACTGCTGGATGGGCACCCACTGCGCAGCTACGCAGCCTCCGACATCCAGAAAACGGTGGGGGTGGTCTCCCAGCACACTTATCTTTTCAACGCCAGCATCCGCGAAAACCTGCTGCTGGCCCGCCCGGGCGCCAGCGAAGAGGAGATCGTGCGCGCCGCCCAGCAGGCTCAAATCCATGATTTCATCCTGTCTCTGCCGGAAGGATACGATACCTGGATTGGCGAGCAGGGGCTGCGCCTGAGCGGCGGAGAGCGCCAGCGCATTGCCATTGCCCGGGCGCTGCTCAAAGATCCGCCGCTGCTCATCCTGGATGAGGCCAGCGCACATCTCGACGCGCTGACCGAGGGTCAGGTGATGCAGGCGATCCAGACCCTGATGCAGGGCCGCACCACCCTGATGATCACCCACCGCCTGAACATGCTGCAGGACATGGATGAGATTCTGGTTCTGCAGCAAGGACGGATTATCGAACGCGGCCGGCACGAGGAACTGCTGGCACAGCGAGGGCTGTATCACCATATGTGGGAGCTGCAGCACCAGGAGCTGCGGGAGATACTTGCTTGATGGCTTAAATCAACCGGCCCCGCGCTCTTATCTGCGCGGGGCCGGTGTGTATTTTTTATCCACCAGGCGGCTTTTTTACTACGCCGCCTAGAATACAAACTTCCCGTTGCGGTAGATGACCTCACCATCCAGCAGGATTTCTGAATCCTGGCGCAGATCGCAGATCATATCCCAGTGGATGACACTTCTATTCTTGTTGCCGGTCTCCGGGTAACCCGCTCCCAGGGCCAGATGGAAGCTGCCGCCGATCTTTTCATCGAGGAGAATGTTATGCGTGAAGCGGTTGATTTCGTAATTGGTGCCAATGGCGAACTCGCCTACATAGCGAGCGCCGGGATCGGCAGCGAGCATCTGCTGTAAAAAGGCTTCGTTTCTCTCGGCAGTCGCCTTGACCACCTGACCGTTCTCAAATTTGAGCTCAACCCCGTTCACCATATTGCCCTGATAAACTGCCGGATAGGTGAAGCGCACCCAGCCGTTGACCGAATCTTCAACCGGACCGGTATATACCTCTCCATCCGGCATGTTCTGCTTGCCGCAGGCATTCATAAAGATTCGATCTTTTACTGAAAGGGTCAGCTCGGCGTTTGGGCCGCGGATCTCCACTTTGTCGTGCCCCTGCAGGCGGTCGATGATGCGCTGCTGTTCGGCCTCGATGCCCTGCCAGTAAGCGACCGGATCATCCGTGTTCCCGTCTACATGGCAGGCGCTGTAGAAGAAATCCTGGTAAGCCAGCAGGCCCATATCGGCTTCGAGTGCATAAGCGTGCGTGGGGAACTGGGTGGCGACCCAGCGCAGAGAGCGGTCTGCGCCGCGGGTCATTTGTGTGCGCAGAAGCGGCGCCAGGGCTTTTTGATAGCGCCCAACCCTCGCCGGGTCGACGCTGCCCAGAGAATGGGTGTTTGACGTCGCCCGCACTTTGAAGAACACATCCGATTCTTCATAAATGACCTGCTGCAGGCGGGGGGTAATATCCAGGAGCTCATCGGGGGCATGCCGGAACAACAGCTCGTCCTGATCCGGTACCTCGAACAACACATTGGGGTAGGCCCCGCGCTCCAGGACCAGGCTGTACAGGGACTTCACGAGCGGTTCGGCAGCAAAAGTGGTAATGATACCGACCTTATCCCCGGGCTTCACACAGGCGGAATAATCGACGAGGACACGCGCAAACTTTTCAATGCGAGGATCTGACAAAATGGCACCCTTTCTAAGTCTGACGGATGGACTTACCCCACTGTAAAATAGGCCAGACTCATCTACCAGGAATGTGAACAGCGCACACAATTATAACAGTGAGGATTGTTTTTCTGGTATGATCATGAACGGCCGGTTCGACCTGCGCACCCACCGGCTCCCGTACACCCTCTGAAATAAAGGTAAAATGATCTCTACTGGCCGGACCTGAACCGGATATCTAACCGTTTAACGAAAAGAAAAATTATCCATCATGAAGCAATTACTGCAAAATCTCCGCAGCGGCGAAACTACGGTAGCCGAGGTGCCGGTTCCCACCCCGCAAAAAGGCGAGGTGCTGGTGCGCACTGCGGCATCCCTGGTATCGGCCGGGACCGAGCGGACGCTGGTTTCTTTCGCTGAAAAGTCATTGGCCGGAAAAGCGCGCTCACGCCCGGATCTGGTGCGCCAGGTGCTGGACAAGGCCCGGCGCGAAGGCCTGGTAACCACGGTCGAAGCAGCCTTCAACCGGCTGGACCAGCCCATGCCGCTCGGCTATTCTTCCAGCGGCGTGATCGCTGAGCTGGGAGAAGGGGTAGAAGGGTTGAGAGTGGGCCAGCGTGTGGCCTGCGCCGGTGGGAACTATGCCGTGCACGCCGAATATGCAGTCGTACCGAAAATTCTGGTTACCCCGCTCCCCGATTCAGTCGATTTTGAAGCGGCTGCGTTTACCACCCTCGGCGCCATTGCCATGCACGGTTTTCGGCTGGCGGAACCGCAGCTGGGCGAACGGATAGCGGTAATCGGCCTGGGGCTGCTCGGGCTGCTGACCGTGCAGATCGCCCGCGCAGCAGGCTGTGCTGTGCTGGGTATCGACCTGGACCCGGCGAGAGTCGAACTGGCGGAACGGCTGGGCGTCGAAGCCGTGGTGCGCTCACAGGCCGTTGAAGCTGCGGGAGCATTTTCCCGCGGGCGGGGCTGTGATGCGATCATCATCTGCGCAGATACATCCTCTGCCGACCCGGGCGAGCTGGCTGGCGTCATCGCCCGCGACCGGGCCCGTGTTGTGGCTACCGGCGCCGTCGGCCTGCAAATTCCACGCAAAATTTACTACGAAAAAGAGCTCTCATTTGTCAATTCGCGCTCCTACGGCCCCGGCCGCTATGACCCGTCTTATGAAGAGGGCGGACACGACTACCCGATCGGCTATGTGCGCTGGACCGAGGGCCGTAATATGGAAGCCTTCGTGGACCTGCTGGCGAGCAGGCAGGTAAACACCGGGGCGCTGGTTAGCCACCGCTTTCCCATCGAACAGGCGCCTGAAGCCTATGAGATTATCACCGGCCGGAAGAAGGAGCCCTTCCTGGGCGTACTGCTGACGTACCCCCCGACAGAGCCCGTAGAGACCGGCGGCATGCCCGGGCTGGACCGGCGGGTGTGGATGGCAGCCGCACCAGCCGCAGAGACAGCCGGAGTCCAGGTCGGTGTGCTGGGCGCCGGCAATTTCGCCAGCGCTGTGCTGCTGCCTGCGCTGAAAAAGATCCCCGCGGTCTCCCTGATGGGGATCGCCTCCGCCTCGGGGCTGAACGCCCAGCACGCGGCGAAGCGCTTCGGCTTCCGCTACGCCACCAGCGATGAGCGTGAAATAATCGCCGATCCCCAGGTGAACACGGTCGCCATCCTTACGCGCCACAACCTGCACGCCCGCCAGGCACTCGCCGCGCTGCAGGCGGGGAAACACGTTTTCTGTGAAAAGCCGCTGGCTCTGACGCCGGAAGAGCTCGACGAAATTGCCGCCGCGCTGCAGCATCTTTCAGGCACCGGAGAAGAGGAAACCCGCCGGCCGCTGCTGATGGTGGGTTTCAACCGCCGTTTCGCCCCGCTGGCGCAGCAGCTCAAGGCGTTCCTGAAAGGCCGCCAGGAACCGCTGTATGCCCACTACCGCATCAACGCCGGCTATATCCCCTCCAGCCACTGGGTGCACGACCCCGAGCAGGGCGGCGGGCGCATCATCGGTGAAGGCTGCCATTTTGTCGATTTCCTGACCTTCCTGGTGGGAGCTCCGCCAGCGGCGGTCAGCGCTCAGGGGCTCCCGGACGGTGGACGCTACCGGGAGGACAACGTGGTGATGACCTTCGCCTTCCCCGACGGCTCCACCGGCGTGGTCAGTTACCTGGCCAACGGAGATAAATCCTTCCCGAAAGAACGGGTCGAAGTGTTCTGCGGCGGCCGGGTGGCTGTCCTCGACGACTACCGTTCTCTGGAGACGATCCAGGATGGCCGCCGGCAGACTTTCCGTTCACGCTTAAAGCAGGACAAAGGTCACCAGGCCGAATGGGAGGCTTTCAGCCGCGCTGTTCTGGCCGGGGGACCGCCCCCCATCCCCTACTCCGAGCTGATCGGGGTAACAGGCGCCACGTTTAAAGCCGTGGAGGCGCTGCACAGCGGAACGCGGGAAGCGATCGAGATCCCCCAACTCCCCTGATAAGGACCTGCATCCGGTGGCCGCCAGTACCTGCACACTTTCCGGGCGTTCCCGTGCCTGACATTCGTACCACTCTCCGTGCCTTTTTTCAGCTGGGACCGCTGCAGACAGGCGATTATGCGCTCTATAAAGTCCTGCTGCACAGCGGTTATTTACGCCGCCAGACCCCAGGCGGCCCTGTTGTGCTGGAGGAAGATAAGACTGCGAGGCTTGACACCGCCTTCTTCCCCATACCATCGCGTGATGTCCTGCGCCAGAAGCTGGGACCAGCCGGACTGGAGAAGCTGGTCGAGGCAGCGGACGAGATTTGTGCCGGCCAGGTGAGGCTGTTCGGCGGCCCCCCTGTGCCGCTGAGCCTGACACCTCCGGGCCCTTTGAAGCACTGGAGTGAGTACGAGCTCGGCAGGCAGCCCTGGGGTGTGGAGGATGTCAAGTGGATCTGGGAGCCGGCGCGCTTTGGATGGGCGTACACCCTGGCGCGCGCCGCCTACCTGACCGGGGCCGACCGCTTCGCACAGGTCTTCTGGGAATATACGCAAACCTTTCTGGATGCCAACCCGCCGAATATGGGGCCGAACTGGGCTTCCGCCCAGGAGGTGGCGCTGCGACTGATCGCCCTGGCGTTCTGCGGCCAGGTGCTCGCCCCGTTCCCATCCAGCACGCCGGAGCGAATGCAGTGCCTGGCATCCGCCGTGGCCGCACACGCCCGGCGCATCCCCCCCACCCTGCTGTATGCCCGGGCACAGAACAACAATCACCTGCTCAGTGAAGCGGCCGGTCTTTTCACCGCAGCACTGGCGCTGCCTGGTCACCCGCAGGCCAGCCTCTGGCGCAGGCTGGGGTGGCACTGGTTCCACAGGGGGATTGAGCGCCAGATCACCCCGGACGGGGCCTATTCGCAGCACAGCAGCAACTACCACAGGCTGATGCTGCAGATCAGCCTGTGGGTGCAGCTCATCGCCCAGCCCGAGCAGATGCCCGCCGGCACTCTGCAGCGTCTGGCGCAGGCTGCGCGCTGGCTGGGAACTCTGCTCGATCCCACCAGCGGCCACGCTCCCAACCTGGGCCCTAATGACGGCGCCTATATTTTTCCTCTCACCCTGCAGCCGTTTGAAGACTACCGGCCCGTGGTACAGGCGGCCGGAATCGCCTTCCTGAACAACCCGCTGGCCGGGGCCGGTTACTGGGACGAGATGGTGGAATGGCTGGCCGGGCCCCAATTGGCTGCGCTCGATAACCATGAACACGCAGTCGATGCTGAAGGCTTCGACCAGGCAGGGCGCAGTCCCATCGTGCTGCGCAGCCCTGATTCGAACTCCTGGGCCTATCTGCGCGCCGCCAGCTTCCACAGCCGGCCGGGGCACGCCGACCAGCTTCACCTGGACCTGTGGTGGCAGGGTGAAAATATCGCCCTCGACCCGGGGACTTATCTTTACAATGCGCCGCAGCCGTGGGATAACGCCCTGTGTCATGCCGCTGTCCACAACACGGTGACCGTGGACGGGAAAGACCAGATGACCCGGGCCGGACGCTTCCTGTACCTGGACTGGGCCAGGGCGCAGGTGCTGACCCGTGAACAGGCTGATGATGGATCCTGGGAACGAGTCAGCGCCGAACACGATGGATACCGGAGGCTCGGGTTGGTCCACCGGCGTACGGTCACCTGCCGCGCACACGAGTGGATTGTCGACGACTGGCTGCTACCGGCCGGAGGGAAGCGGCCGGCCCGCCACCAGATGGAGCTGCACTGGCAGCTACCCGACCGCCCCTGGAAAATCGAACACGATTCCGGTCTGATCCGCCTGCAGGTTTCTTTCCCTGCCGGCCTGGCGGTGCTGGAAATCTCGATGCTGGATTCAGAAGAAGCCGGGCCGTCCGTCCACTCTGCTGACAAACAGGCAGCCCCGCACCTGCAGGTGATTCGCGCCGGTAAAATCATCCACGGCCATGGCACCGCCCCTGAGACCTGGGGGTGGTTCTCTCCTGTCTACGGACAGCGCAGGCCTGGACGCGCCATCCTTGTCAGCTTTACGGGAGTCGCACCGCTCGGCCTGCGCAGCCGCTGGATCCTTACCCCTTCCAAGGAAGGAACTGCACTTTGACGCGCGCGGTAGCCATACTGATTGCAGATCAAAAAATTGCGCTCATCGAGCGGTGCCGAATTCAGAAACATTATTATGTATTTCCTGGCGGAACCGTTGAAGCCGGCGAATCGGTTATAGAGGCAGTTATTCGCGAAACCCGTGAAGAGCTGGGCCTGTGGGTAACCGTGGAAAAACTGGTGGCTAAGGTCCTGTTCAACGGCGCCTGGCAGTATTATTTTCTGGTCCACCAGAAGGGCGGTGTCTTTGGCAGCGGCCAGGGGCCCGAAATGAACTACCGGCCGGAATCCCCAAGCGGCAGTTTCACTCCGGTGTGGGTCGCTGTCGATGACCTGCTTGAACTGCCTGTATATCCCCGAGATATCGCCGCCCTGGTGCAGCAGGCCACACAGAACGGATGGCCGGCAGAACCGCTGCTTATCATCGAACCTCCGCGACAGCCATAACTGCTTATGCATATTCTCTTAATCCACCAGTCTTTTGCAGCCCTGAACGAGCCGGGAGGCACACGTCATCACGAACTGGCGCGTTACCTCGCAGAACAGGGACACCAGGTAACCGTGATTGCCAGCCCGGTGAGCTACCTGACGGGCAGTCAGAACGCCCCCAGCAGCGAAGAATTTGAGCGCTACGGCCCGGGAGCCGTGCGTATCCTGCGCACGTATACCTATCGAGCGCTGCACCGCAGCTTCCTGCACCGAGTCATCAGCTTTATCAGTTTTATGGTCTCTTCATTCTGGGCGGGGCTGCGCGTGCAGAATGTTGATCTGGTCTGGGGCACATCCCCGCCCATTTTCCAGGGCGTCACAGCCTGGGCGCTGGCCCGGTTGAAGCACGCCCCCTTCCTGTTTGAGGTGCGCGACCTGTGGCCGGCATTTGCCATCGGGGTGGGCGTGCTGCGCCAGCCGCTGCTGATACGTGCCTCGCTGTGGCTGGAGCGCTTTCTCTATCGCCATGCCGACCGGGTGATGGTCAATTCACCGGGCTTCCTGGAGCACATAAAGCAGCGCGGCGCCCGGCGTGTGGAACTGGTTCCAAACGGCGCCGATCCGCGTATGTTTGACCCGCTGGAACAGGGGACGGCGTTCCGTCAGGCTAACGGACTGGAAGGCAAATTCGTGGCCCTTTACGCCGGAGCACACGGCATGTCGAACGACCTGCCGGTCCTGCTGGAGGCCGCCCGCCTGCTGCAGGACCGGCCGGACATCCGGCTGGTGCTCCTGGGCGACGGTAAAGAAAAGCCGGCCCTGCAGAAATTAGCTGCCGAAATGGGCCTGGAGAACGTGTGCTTTCTACCCCCGGTAGCCAAATCGGACATGCCCCAGGCGCTGGCGGGCAGCGACGCCTGCATCGCCATCCTGAAACCGATCCCGCTCTATGCCACCGTTTACCCGAACAAAGTCTTCGATTATATGGCTGCCGGGCGCCCGGTGATCCTGGCGATCGACGGCGTCATCCGGCAGGTGGTCGAAGATGCCCGGGCGGGCATCTTCGTTCCCCCCGGCGACCCCACAAAGCTGGCGGACGCCATCCGCAATCTCGCCGATCACATCGAGCTGGGCCGGGAGATGGGTCTGCGCGGCCGGGCACACATCGAAGCCCACTTTGACCGGGCCGAGCTGGCTGCTCGCCTGGAGCGGATCATCACAGCAATGGTCAGCTCAGAAGCTTAAATCAAAAACACCGGGGCAGCCGTGTAAATGCACAGGCCCCGGTGTTTTGTTTTAATCGAGCCCGTGTCTGGCCGCTTTACAGCTCGGTGAGCGGCCAGTTAGGGAGCACGTCCATGTCCAGGGGGTCGCGCTGGCCGTGCACAAAGCGGTAATAGCCCGCCCCAGCGATCATGGCGGCGTTATCGGTGCAGAGTGCTATGGGCGGCACGTGCACCGGCAGGTCAGCCCGCTCTATAAAGGTTTCCCGCAGGGCGCGGTTGGCAGACACCCCGCCGGCGACCAGGATCTCACTGGCGCCGAATTCATGGGCGGCCATGAGGGTCTTGCCAACCAGCACATCAACAACAGCAGACTGGAAGCTGGCTGCCAGATCATTTACCGGCAGCGGGAATCCGCCCTGCTCCAGACGGCGAACTTCCCGCAGAACTGCAGTTTTTAGCCCGCTGAAAGAGAAGTTCCAGGTGCCTTCCAGCCAGGCGCGCGGGAATTCAAAGGCGCGCGGGTTGCCATCTTCAGCCGCCTTCTGGATCGAAGGACCGCCCGGGTAGGGCAGTCCGATCAGGCGGGCGACTTTATCGAAGGCCTCACCTGCAGCGTCGTCCAGGGTAGCGCCCAGCCGGCGGTAGCGCAGGTGGTCCGTCATTAACACCAGTTCCGTATGACCGCCGGACACCACCAGAGCCAGCAGGGGGAAGCGCGGCTCTTCTCTTCCGTTCACCTGCGAGCCATCCGTCTGGCCAGTCCAGTCCAGCCAGGCTGAATAGATATGTGCCTCCAGGTGGTTGACACCGATCAGCGGCCGGTTGGAACCCAGAGCCAGCCCTTTGGCAGTGTTCATGCCGACCACCAGAGAGCCCGGAAGACCCGGCCCGCGCGTCACGGCGATGGCATCCACTTCATCCAGGCTGAGATGCGCCTCCTGCAAAACGCCGCTGATAATGGGGTAGATGGCGCGGATGTGCTCCCGCGAGGCGACCTCCGGGAAAACACCCCCAAAGCGGGCGTGCAGGTTCACCTGTGAGGCGACCATGCTGGCAAGGATCGTCCGCCCGTTTTCGACCACGGCAGCAGCCGTCTCATCACAGGATGATTCAATCCCCAGGATACGGGCGGGAGGAAGATCGTTCATCTTATCCGTCTTTCTCTTTTCTCTACACACTGGTTCGCAGCCGTTCCCTGCAAACCAGGTTCATCTCTTGCATTTATTTTACCGGCAGTACAAGATCCATGGGGTAATCGACCAGTGCCTCAACGGATCCATCCGGGCGCATCCAGAAAGTGTCTTCCAGACGCACACCAGCGCCGCGCTCTGGGTAATACAGGCCCGGCTCTATGGTAAATACCATCCCCGGCTTCAGGATATCCGGCACCGGCACAAACTGGCTGAAGCTGGGGCTCTCATGCACCCGTAGACCAACCCCATGCCCTAATGAGTGAACATACCCTTTCGTGGTGTGCAGATCGCTCCCGATGGTGGCATGCCCGCGCGCCTCGAAGAGTTCACAGGTCTGCACCTGATAGGTCTTGCATTCTGCGCCTGGCCGCAGGTCTGACACCACCTGGTTATACACTGCACGCACGTCTACATAAAGGGAGAGTGCAAAATCCGGGGCATACCCCAGGCACCAGGTGCGGGTGAAGTCGTAGAAATAACCGCCGCCGGCCTCACAGGGAAAGATATCGAAGACAATCGTGCTGCCCAGCCGCAGCAGGTCGCCAGATTGGCCGGAGCTGTGGGGGACGCCGGCATCGGCTCCGATGGCGAAAATTGTCCCTTCCGGGTTTTCCAGGTCGCGCTCTGCCAGCCACAGATTGATTTTGCGCTTCACATCGCCAATGGTCAGCGGTGCGCCATCTACTCCTACCAGGACTTCATCCACGACTCGCTGAGAGGTCAGGAAATCGGCCACCTGGGCGACCACCTCGACCGTCTTTTTCCCGACATCCCGGATGCGCTCCACTTCGGCGCTGTCTTTCGTGGCCATCGCCTGCAGGATCAACGGCTGATTGGAATCGTCGACAATTTCCAGACCGGGCACCAGTTTCTCCAGCTGGCTGAGCACGGCGTGCGCCAGACCGGCATCAGTCTGCCCGTAGACTGCCAGGCGGCCGGACTGGAAACCCAGATCAGCGAGCAGCCGCTGGTATCGCAGTGCCCGGGCACAGGTCGAGTCTCCATTCGTTTCTTTGAGCAGCGACTGCAATGAATATACGCTGCTGTCAGCCACCCGCAGGCCCGTTCTGGCGGCTTCATCGCGCTCCATAGGGTTCACGAGCAGAACGGGGTCGGCTCCGCGCAGCTTAATCACATCGGCATGCGTAAACAAACCACCCCCTGTGAAGTAGTACAGGAAGGGGTTGTGCGCACCCTGACCGGTAATCAGCAGGGCGTCGATATTCTGTTCCTGCATCAGTGCATCAATATCGGATTTCATCGCTTTTTCCTATCAATTTTCCGTCAATAATCTCCCGCGCCGGGCCATAGATCTGGGCGGGTTGAAAACCCGGCTGTTACCCGGACCGCAAAGCAGTCTGCAGGATCTGCAGCACCTGATCATCCTGATCTTCGAGGACCGTGCGGGGATCCAGCACGACCCGGTCATTCTGCAGCCGGGCGATGAGGGGTGGGTTTGCCTGCCGCAGGCGATCGAGGAAGCGGTTGGAGTGGGGTACGGACAGGGCCAGCAGATACGTTGGCAGGGTTTCTCCCGGCAGGCTTCCTCCGCCCACCGTCGATTCACCAGGGATTACCTCACCCTGATCGATGCCCCGACACCAGGCTTCCGCACGCCGGCGGATCTGCTCCGGGGAAGCGGACAGCATTTGCCAGATAGGAATTTTAGCTTCCGCCTCATCCTTCAGGTAATGCAGCAGCGTGGCCGAAAGCGCAGCCAGGCAGAGTTTATCCGCTCGCAGGGCGCGCGCCAGGGGATGTTTCTTCAGCCGGGAGATCAGATCAGCCCGCCCGACGATGATGCCCGCCTGTGGGCCTCCCAGGAGTTTGTCGCCGGAGAAGCATACCAGGTCACAACCGGCAGCCAGCGATTCGGTTACCAGAGGTTCGTGCTCCAACCCATAGCGGGCGGTATCCAGCAGACTCCCGGACCCCAGATCATCGACCAGCGGCACGTTCGCCTGGTGAGCGACCCGGGCGATATCGGCCAGCGGCGGTTCGCTCGTAAAACCCACAATACGAAAATTGGACCGATGCGCGTGCAGGATCAGCGCCGGGGCCTCTTCAAGGGCCTGCTCGTAATCATCCAGGTGCACCCGGTTAGTCGTTCCCACTTCCAGCAGTCGAGCCCCCGACTGCTTCATCACATCGGGGACACGGAAACCACCTCCGATCTCGACCAGCTGCGAGCGAGCGACGACAACGGCTCGCCGGCGCGCCAGGCCGGCGAGCACCAGCAGCACAGCGCCGGCGTTGTTATTGACAACCAGCGCGCCCTCTGCCCCGGTCAGACGACACAGCAGCGCTTCAGCATGTACCAGGCGCGAACCCCGCTTCCCCTTCTTCAGGTCATATTCCAGGGTCGAATAACCAAGCGCTGTTTCGACAACCGCCCGGGCCGCATCCCGACTGAGCGGCGACCTGCCCAGATTGGTATGCAGGACCACTCCCGTGGCGTTAATCACCGGCCGCAAAGTGGGTGCAGTCCAATCCTCCAGACAGGCACCCACCCTCCGGATTAGACTGGCCTGATCCGGCAGCGGAGAACCCGCCTGATACTGTGCACGCACTTCATCCAGGACCGACCGGATGGCATCCACAGTCAGGGGACGACCAAAAGCGCCCGTCCATCCTTTGATTTCGGGCGCCTGCAGCAAATGTTCTACAGACGGAAGGGAACGAAGATCCGTCATGCACCGCATCCCGGAGGCACAGAGAGCCTTACCCGCTGCTGCGGGATGACATGAACGTCAGGGGCGCCACATGGCCCGCTCGCGCATCCGCAGCAGCCACTCAATCAGCACCAGTCCTATCGCCAAAAGCAGGATCAGGGCAGGTGTGAGCACCCGGCCAATCTGCAGCCAGGCCAGAGTAGCAAAATATACAGCAACCCACAGCGACTGACGGACGATGACTGTTGGCGCCGGAGGCGGATTCGAAGGGAAGCGGCGGTGCAGGTAGGCAATTCCAGGAAGGAAGGTGCCGGTCAGGGCCAGAATCATCACAAAGAAAAAGGCCCAGCGAGTGCCACCGGTTGGTGTGGTGTTCGTTAAGATCGCATACAGACCGCCCCAACCGGTCAGCATCATAATAATCGAGGCGGGGAGAAATGTACGCACCCTGGGGGCTTGTTTCGAATCCATAAACGCTCGTCTGACGGATAATGGCCCGGATCCATACGATCCGGGCAGGTAGGATCGTTCATCAACGCGAACAGCAATCATCCGTGCAAGATGTGTTCCATTATAACTGAAATCCCTCTTCGAGCCTGCCTGGGGTGATAAAAACGATGGGTGCCAGGCCTGTGCCTGACACCCATTCAGAGAGTGAATGGACTGCCGGAGTTTACGCCTCGCGGAATTCGCCTTCAACGACCTCGCCCTCTTCAGGGCCGCCCTTGCCCCCACTGCCGTTTGTGCTGCCGGCACCTGCGGCGCCAGCCTGCTGCTGGGCGTACAGCTGCTGGCTGATGGCGTGGAAAGCGTTCTGCACTTCGTCCGTCAGGTGTTTAATCTTAGCGGCATCCTCGCCCTTTATCGCCTCGCGCAGTTCTTCCAGCTTGGCTTCAATGTTCTGACGCTCACTGGCCGGGACTTTGTCGCCCAGTTCACGCAGCGTTTTCTCGGTCTGATAAGCCAGGCTGTCGCCTGTGTTGCGGGCCTCGGCCAGCTCGCGGCGGCGGCGGTCTTCTGCCTCGTGCTCACGAGCCTGCTGGATCATGCGCTCGATCTCATCCTTGCTGAGGTTGGTTGACGCAGTGATGGTCACCTTCTGCTCCTTACCCGTGGCCTTATCGCGAGCGGATACGTTCAATATACCGTTCGCATCGATGTCGAAAGTGACCTCAATCTGTGGTACGCCGCGCGGCGCAGGAGGAATACCCTCCAGGCGGAAGCGGCCCAGACTCATATTGTCCGCAGCCATCGGGCGCTCGCCCTGCAGGACATGCACGTCAACAGCCGTCTGGTTATCCTCGGCGGTGGAGAAGATTTCCGTCCTGCGCACCGGGATCGTGGTGTTCCGCTCGATCAGGGTGGTCATCACGCCGCCCAGGGTCTCCAGCCCCAGAGACAGGGGAGTGACGTCGAGCAGGAGCACATCCTTGACCTCGCCGCCCAGCACGCCCGCCTGAATGGCCGCACCGACAGCCACGACCTCATCAGGGTTCACACCCTTGTGGGGCTCTTTGTTTGTCAGCTTGCGAACCATTTCCTGAACCATGGGCATGCGGGTCGCACCGCCTACCAGAACGACTTCGTTGATGTCAGATGCGCTCAGTTTGGCATCCTGGAGCGCGGCATTGAAGGGTTCACGCAGCCGCTGGACCAGGTGTTCTGTAAGCTGCTCAAATTTTGCGCGTGTGAGCCTGTTCTGCAGGTGCTTTGGCCCCGCCGCGTCTGCAGTGATGTACGGCAGGTTGATCTCTGTCTCCATCACGCTGGAGAGTTCGATCTTGGCCTTTTCAGCCGCCTCACGCAGGCGCTGCAGTGCCTGACGGTCCTCACGCAGGTCAATGCCGTACTCTTTCTTGAACTCATCGGCCAGCCAGTTAACGATCACCTCATCCCAGTCGTCACCACCCAGGTGGGTATCGCCATTGGTAGCCTTCACCTCGATGACGCCATCGCCCACATCCAGAATGCTGACGTCGAAGGTACCACCACCCAGGTCGAAGACCAGGATGGTCTCATTCTTTTTCTTGTCCAGTCCATAAGCAAGAGCGGCTGCCGTGGGCTCGTTAATGATGCGCAGGACTTCCAGACCGGCGATGCGGCCGGCGTCTTTGGTCGCCTGGCGCTGGCTGTCGTTGAAGTAGGCCGGGACGGTGATCACCGCCTGGCGCACAGGTTCTCCCAGATACGCTTCAGCGTCCGCTTTCAGCTTGCTTAAAATCATTGCCGAAATTTCCTGCGGGCTGTATTCGCGGCCAGTCACAGGGATCTTGACGCGCGCATCATTTGCCGGACCCTGTACCACCTGATAAGGAACCATCTTACGCTCGGACTCCACCTCGTCATAGCGGCGGCCCATACAGCGCTTGATGGATGAAATCGTGTTTTCCGGATTTACAACAGCCTGACGCTTGGCTGTCTGACCCACCAGGCGTTCACCATTTTTGCTAAAACCAACGACCGAGGGCAGCAGCCGCGATCCCTCTGCGGTGGGGATCACAGTCGGGTCTCCGCCTTCCATTACGGCGACCACGCTGTTGGTTGTACCCAGGTCAATACCTATAATTTTCGCCATTTGCTATTCTCCTCTCTTTCTCGATGGCCTCTTCCGTAAAGTAGAGTTTGGAGTGATGAGTGCTGCAGCGGAAAGTTGAAAGTCTACGAACGGAAATCCGGTTCGCACAACCGTTCCCGCCATGCTGAAAGGATACCGTCCGAGTGCAAAAAGAACGTTAACAGCGCGTAGGAAAAATATCAACATTCATGCTGGTGCAGAGTTTGTGCCCGGGGTTCTGGTTCAGAAACTTAAAACCGGCGCTTTTTGCCTGTGGTTTCAGGTCTAACAGGGTGGGTCAGGTCAAATCGGACAGCTTTAGTGCGATTTTTATGCGTTGACTTGAGGTTTCTTGAGGGAAAAAACATCAGACAAGAAGCTTTTTCTTAATCTATTATTTAACAAAAGTCCTTTGCATTACCGGAATCCGGGGTGCCGCAATGCAGATACAGGGTGTTCGCATCCCCCCACCCCCACAGATAGGGGAAGATTTTTTTCCAGTAAACCGATAACTGGGCCCGACCGCGCGATGCATCCTTTAAGATTCGCCATTCTTAAAGTATTTGGTTTTTTTAGGATAACGTAGGGTTTACCTATTGCAGTTAACCCCTCAATTCTGCTAGAATACTCATGCTTCGGCCCCAATAATGCGGTGAGTTAACAATCCGCAACCCCAACCGAGCGGTCAACACGACCCAGAACTGAATAGAACATACTGCACAGCAATCTGCCCCAACGTGTGCTACGAAGGGGATATTCTTTTCTGTCACCTGTTACATTGATACGAGGAGGAAAGCACAATGAATGCAGAACAGGCCTGGCAAGCCGCTGTTGGGCAGCTTCAGATGGAAATGCCAAAAGCTGCCTTCGATACCTGGGTTCGAGATACGGAATTTCTTTCGTATGAGGACGGCAGCTTCATGATCGGTGTGGCGAACGCTTACGCTCGCGACTGGCTGCAGAACCGCCTGGCAAGCACTGTCGTTCGTATTCTCACTGGGATCATGAACCGGTCTGTTGAAGTTCGTTTTTCGGTCTGGCAGAAGCACAACGATACGAATGAATACGCGGAAGAACCCGTTCTCAACCAGGAAGCGGTCAGCCTACCATCGAACCCAACACTGAACCCGCGCTACTCCTTCGATAATTTTGTCGTCGGTCCCAGCAACCGGCTGGCCCATGCCGCGGCGCTGGCCGTAGCGGAAAAACCAGCTCAGGCTTACAACCCGCTCTTCCTGTACGGGGGCGTTGGCCTGGGAAAGACGCATCTGCTGCAAGCAGTGGGGAACATGGCCCACCAGCGAGGCCTTCAGGTGCTTTACGTATCCTCAGAAGAGTTCACCAACGATCTGATCAACGCCATTCGCACGCACACGACACAGGCATTCCGTGAAAAATACCGCCGGATCGATGTCTTATTGATTGATGATATCCAGTTTATTGCCGGTAAGGAATCAACGCAGGAAGAATTTTTCCATACATTTAATACCCTTCACGGACAGGACAAACAGATTGTGCTTTCCTCCGACCGTCCACCGAAGGCGATGGTCACACTCGAAGAACGCCTGCGCTCGCGATTTGAATGGGGGCTAACTGCTGATATCCAGCCGCCGGATATCGAAACCCGCATCGCCATTCTGCGTGCCAAAGCAGAAAGGGTCGGCCAAAAGATCCCGAATGAGATTCTTGAACTGATTGCCCGCCGTGTGCAGTCGAACATCCGCGAGCTGGAAGGGGCGCTGACAAGGGTGACCGCCTTCGCAGAATTAAGCGGTCTTCCGATGACCCCGCAGATGGTAGATTCTGCGCTGGCCGACCTGGCCCCCCGCCGGAACGATGTACAACCCGAGGATGTGGTGCGCGAGGTGGCATCGACCTTTGGCGTGCCGGTCGAACGCATGCTGGGCAGAGACCGCTCCCGGCAGGTTGCCCTACCCAGGCAAATCGCGATGTACCTGCTGCGTGAAGAATCCAACATCTCTCTGCCCCAGATCGGTGAAGCTCTCGGTGGACGTGACCACACAACTGTGCTTTATGGGTGTGAAAAAATCGCCGACTTAATGGAACAGGATGACAGGCTGCGCAAACAGATTTTTGAAATCAAAGAGCAGTTGTACGGCAGAAGCGAAATGCGTGTGGCGTCTTAGCTCTGCTAATCTCCAGATAGAGGCGGGTAGCTTGCCTTCCCTACCCCTTCTCTATCCCCGAAGGCCTCCCCCAAGTGGGGAGGCCTTTCCTTTTCAGAGGCTCCCATCCAGCACAGGCATACCTTCACAAAGATGGATTAAGGGTAATCTCTGATAATACGCACCAGGACATCCTCTCTCGGGCAGCGCCAGCGCTCGCCCGCCAGCGTACGGACAATTACAAAAGCCGGACAGGTGTCATAATCCACAAACCGCACCGGTACCAGGGTCTGCAGGCGGCCGCCGCGCTTTTTCCGCCACAGGTATTCAGCCCCAGACATAAAGGTGCTGGGTTGTACCAGCTGCGATGCAGTGCACATAAAAACCTCCTCTGCCAGAATCTGATGATTACCAACTCTAACAAAGGAGGCTGTGCAAAGTCTATTCCCTGCTGGGGGAAATGTGGGGTGATTTTCAGATTAACCCACCGGGGGATGCCGTTTTTCTACGAGGGTGCGCACCCAGCCGCGCAGGCGATCTACATGGACTCGCAAAGGAACACCGGATGGTTCTGGCTTTTCAGGCACTTCCGGCCACGGGTCGAGGTCAAACATCTTGCGGATGACATAGCGGCTCAACACCTGCAGGGTAGCCAGCACCGGTGCAGCCAGCAGCAGGCCGATGATGCCGATCAGGTTAGCGGCGATGATCGCGGCGATCAAAACCGCCGCCGGGTGGACGCCAAGGGCCTTGCCCATGAAGCGCGGGCTGACGAGATTGTCAAAAACCTGGTCCAGAACAAAAATGGACACCAGGACCAGGATGGTATAGTGAACCGGCTGCAGGCCGAAGTAATTGGAGGGGGAGAAAAATGCAACCAGGCCTGCCACGATCAGGACGACCGCCGGACCAACGTAGGGCACGAAGCGAGCCAGCCCGGCAAGGATGGCAATACCTACCGCATAGCGCATCCCCAGCACCGTCATCAGCAGGGTGTCAGCGATAATCACCAGGATAATAATGATGAACTGGCCCCGCAGGAACGAGTTCCATATACTGCGCAGTTCGTGTCCCAGCCGGCGGAAATCTTCGTTGTAACCGGGTATTTCAATGTGGACCACTTCCCCCTGCACGCGGTTCGCATCGGCCACCAGGAAGTATGAAACCAGGATGATGAAAAGCAGCCAACCCAGTGTGGATACTGCGCTGCCCGCCAGGCTGCCTACCAGCCCGCCAAGATCACGGATAATCGGCTGAATGGTGTTTAACAGTTGATCGGTGAGCGAACCCAGTTCAAACTGGGTAAGGTCCAGCTCAAACGGACCAATGACGAAGACCTGGGAGGTGACAAACTCCACAATCTCCGGCAGGTCGTTCAAAAAGCGCGAAAACAGGTCAATTAAACTCTGAAGCTGCTGGACAATCGCAAACCCGGTGGCTGTAAACAGGCCTCCAAGCAGCAGGATCACAAGAATGTAGATCAGGTTTACCGCCATGCGGAAGGAGATTTTCGCCCGTTTCGAAAGCGCTTCGGCCACCGGGTGAAGCTGGATCGCCAGAATAAAAGCAAGGATCATTGGGCCGATGATGCCGCGAAACTGGATCACCAGTGCCGCGATGATCGCCACAATCGTCAGGCCGACGACCAGCTTTGTGGTTGGCCCCCATTTCGGTGATGTCGACGCGGGCGCGGGCGGTGCGACATAAACATCGACACTGCCATCATCGGCAGATGAGCGCTGAAGCTCGTCTTCTTCCCGAGTGGTATAACCTGCAGTGCTCTCTTCCATAACCTCGATTCTAGCTTTATTCCATCAAAATGGCAATGAACGCAGTTTCAAGGTCCGCAACAGCCGGGCCAGCCGCCCTGGGTCAGATTGCATAAACCAAACGCCGGCAGCGTGCTGCCGGCGTTCAGGCACCGTTTATTCTCACCCGCCGGCGGCGGTTAGAGGATAAATGACAGCACGATCAGGACTGCAAAAAAGCTGCCGGCCAGAATTCCGATCCGGCGCAGGTCCTTCTTTACATACGTATAATCTGGATTAAATTCGCGTTCAAATGTGCGCGCCGGACCCTGAGAGAAGGCCCGTACAGTTGTTCGCCTGGATTTTTTCGCCATACCTTTATACTCCTGTTTCTGCTGATATCCACTCCGGAGACAGCGCTCTTAACGGATTGTCCGTTTATTTTATCCTTCCGTCATTAACCGGGCGGTGACCACAATCCTCTGATCATCCTTCATATAGGGATAGCACGAGATCAGGGTCACTGTGGGCTGAGGGGTAGGATCCATCACTTCAACTCGCGTTGGCTCAACCACCTGCAGATCCATTACAACATAGGTATAAGCCTTCTGTGCAGTGTGCACGATCACCTGATCGCCCGGTTTCAGGCGGTCCAGATCGCGAAAGATCTCACCAAAGATATCGTTGTGAGCCGAGAGGACCAGATTACCGGTCTCACCCGGATTCGCACTGCCGATATGCTGGCCCACACCCTTTTTCAACTGCTCGAAACCGTCTCCCTGAACAACCGGCGCGTCCACCTGAATGGCCGGTATCTGGATGCGAACAGCCTGTTCAGGGCCAGGGGTCGGTACGGGAACCTGCGCCAGGGACTGGATCAGCGGGCGCAGATGCTCCGGAATTTCTGCTTCGTTAAAGCGCGCGCCGCCAGGAGAATCGGGCGGTGTGTGCCCCGAGGGGAGTACGACGGCCCGAATTAGCGGCGTAGGGGTCAGGGTCGGCTGCTCAATCGCGAGCGCAACTTCCCGGTTCAGTTCCTGGATCAGACTCAGTCCGTTAAACAGGATAAAGATAAACCCAACAACGGCGCTGATCTCGATGAGCAGCAGGAACCCATCCAGTATACGCCGGCGGCGAGAACGAGGGGATGCGTCTGCGTCCTCGTCCAGCAGCACATCGGTGTGCCAGCTCTGTGTAGAATGCTCGGCTTCGGGAGAGACCACAACAATACGGCCCGACCTGCGGTAGCGCTCGATGCGCTCCTGCCGGCCGGCACGGCGCTTCTCCATCAACAGCCAGCGCAGTTCATCGATGGTCAGGTCTTCAGCCGGTCTTCTCTTTGCCACGGCAGGGATTATACCTCAAAGGGATATGCGGTAGTTCTCTCACATTCGCTGGATATGGTCGCATTCCAGACCTGAAAGCACTTAACATAATTTATTTGTTTTATAATTCACTATACTGA
>JAAYXE010000063.1 GCA_012516075.1 Chloroflexota bacterium
CCCCCTGCCCGCCCCGGGCGAAGACCCCACCGCCGGGGACCTGGCCTCTGAAGATGAGAGTTCTCAGCCTGGCGAGCAGCCCGGTGAACAGCCTGGCGCCCAGCCCGGACAGGGTCAGGACCAGCCTGCCGGCAGCCAGCCCGGGGAGCAGACCCCGATGGACCCGCGCCTGGGCGAGGTTCTCTCGCAGCTCGGCGAGGATCTGGCCGCGCAGGCCGGCACCAGCGAGCTGGGCGAAGCGCTGCAGAACCTCGACACACAGGGCGCCGCCGACAGCCTGGAGAAGCTGGCCGGCCAGGCCGGCGAGCTCTCCCCTGAAACCCGGGAGAACATGCGCCAGGCCCTGGAGCGTGCGGCCGGCGAGCTGGGCTCCGTCCCCTCCGGCGACCTGCCCCAGGACCTGCAGGACCTGGCCGAATCGCTGCAGGGCCAGGGCGACCTCCGCCCGGGAAGCCCGTCTGGGCTGGATTTTCAGCGCGCAGCTGGAGAGGTCGCCAGTGACCTGCGTGAGCTCCAGCCTTCCCCGCCGCAGCAGCAGGCCGGCGGCGGTGGCGGCGCCGGCGAGGGCAGCACAGATCAGGGCGGCCCGCCGCCCCAGATCACCCGCCTGGATGAGGAAGGCGGTGTGTTTGAGCTCGAAGTCGACCCCAGCGACCTGCCGGTCTCTCTCAGCCCCGGCGATCCGGCCCAGGCCGGCGCTGAGGTGCTCAGCGAGGGGCGCGACGCGCCCGCTCTGCCGGGCGAAGCGGTGGACAACTTCGTGGTGCCTTTTGAATTCCCGTGGAAGTGGCGTGATGTGGTCTCGTCGTTTTTCCAGCGCCGTTGAAGCCCTGATGCGGCGCCTGCGCCCGGCCGCACCCCCGCCGGGGGAAGCGGGCGCACCAGCGGGAGGCGAGGGCCGTCCCTGGCGGAGGGGCATCTTTCGCTCGCGATCACGCCCCCCGGCCGGCGAAGAGCCCTCCGGGCGCCCCCGCCCGGCTTCGCTCTCTCCGGTCGCCCTGCGCCAGCTCAACCGCCTGCAGCTCAGCGCCGGCCGCCTGCTGCCGGGGATGATTGCCGGCCAGCGCACCAGCAGCCGCCGCACCCCGGCGCTGGACTTCCGCGAGCACCGCGCCTACGTCCCCGGCGACGATGTGCGCTTTGTGGACTGGAAGGCCTCCGCCCGCCAGGAGCATATCTTCGTGCGCCAGGGCGAACAGCCCAAAGAAGCCCAGGTGTACCTGCTGCTGGACTGCAGCGCCTCGATGGCCTGGGGCTTCCCGCCCAAAGCCGAGGCGGCCCTGCGGCTGGCGGCGGCTCTGGCCTATCTGGCCCTGGCCCACGGCGACCGCCTGACCCTGGTGCCCCTGGTCGATTCGGTGCGCGTCCGCGGCCGGGAGCGGGGCGACCTGCCGGAGCGCCTGCGCAGCGGCCTGCTGCGCCCGCTCGGCCCGCTCAGCGGCAAGGGGCAGGTGCCGCTGGCCTTTAGCTACCTGAACGCGCTGCCTTTCCATGGTCAGGTGGACGCGGCGCGTGCACTGCGCACCTTCAGCCGCCGGCCCGGGGGCATGACCGGCCTGGTGCTGCTGGTCTCCGACCTGCTCGGTGCCAGCGACCTGGGGCAGGCGCTCTCGTCTCTGCCTGCCCCCGCCTGGGACGTGGTCGTCTTCCACCTGCTGCACCCCGACGAACTGCGCCCGCCGCTGCGCGGCGATTACGAACTGATCGACGTTGAAGACGGCCGGCGGCGCAGCGTGGACCTGACCCCGCGCGCCCTGTCAGCGTACCGCCGGCGCCTGGATGAGTGGCTGGCCAGCGTGGAGACGCTCTGCACGCAGCACCACGCCCGCTACACGCTCATCGACAGCAGCTGGCCGCTGGACGACAGGGTGATCCCGCACCTGCGCAGTGTACAGATCGTGAGGCCGTTTTGACCTTCGCTTACCCGCTGGGACTGCTCGGACTGCTCGGCCTGCCCGTGGTGCTGGCCCTGCATCTCTTCCGAGAGCGCCGGCGCCGGGCGGCAGTGTCGCATCTGGGGCTGTGGAACTTCCTCGAAGCCGAGGTGCGCGGCTCGCGCCCCCGGCGCATCCCCATCACCCTGCTGCTGCTCCTCGATCTGCTGCTCGCCCTGCTGCTGGCGCTGGCCTGGGCCCGCCCGCAGCTTGCGCTGGCCCTGCCGCCGCAGCGCGCCCGTCACCTGGTGATCCTGCTGGACGTTTCCACCAGCATGCTCGCACAGGACGCCGCACCCACGCGCTTCGCGCAGGCGCAGGGGCGCGCCGCGGAACTGCTGCAGGGCCTGCCGCCCGGCGGCGCGGCCACGCTGGTCACCTTCGGGACCGGCGCTCAGGTGATCGCCGATACGCGCCAGTCCGGCCTGCAGGAGACCCTGGCGGCCCTGGACGCCCTGCAGGCCGGCGAGACCGGGGGCGACCTGCGCGCCGCCCTGGCCCTCGGCCTGGCACGCCGCGACCCCGACCTGCCCCTCGAGTTCCACGTGCTTACCGACCGCTCGCTGGCCGATTACCGCCTTGCTGAAGAAGCACCATTCCCCCACCCCCTGCGCTGGCATTTCTTCGGCGGGGAGGCGGACAACCAGGCGCTGGTCGATCTCAGCGTGCGCCTGCTGCCGGAGGGCGGCATGCAGGTGCTCGCCCGGGCCGCCAATTACGCCGGCCAGACGGCCGGACGCCGCCTGCTGCTGGAGCTGGACGGCGATGCGGTGGAAGAAGCGGCCCTGAGCATCCCGCCCCGCTCGGCTGCCGCCCAGGTGTGGTCGCTCGACCGCCAGGCGGAGGTAGTTTCGGTGCGCCTGGCGGGGAGCGATGCGCTGCCCGCTGACGACCAGGCCTGGCGCCCCACCCGGTCCGGAGGCGGGGCACAGGTGCTGCTGGTGGCGGACGACCCGCAGCCCCTGCAGCGCGCCCTGGAAGCCCTCCCCGGCATCTCGCTGCGCGTGGTCTCGCCCGAAGATTATTCGCCCTCCACGCCCGCCGGGCTGACCGTGCTGCGCGGCTTCCTTCCCGAGCGCCTGCCGGCCGGGCGGGTGCTGGTCTTCGACCCGCCTTCCACCGCGCGGGCGGTGGAGCCCGGCACGCCGCTGCAGTTCCCCGTCCCCGACGAGCGCCTGGCCGGGGTGGATTTCAACGGCGTGCGCTGGGAGCGGGCCTACGAGCTGCCCCCCTCCCTGGCCGGGCTGACCCCGCTGGTGCTGGCCGGCGGTCAGCCGCTGCTGGCAGCCGGTCAGGCCGGGTCCAGCCAGGTGGTGGCGGTGCTGGCCGACCTGGGGCGGGGCAACTTCACCCGCCACCCGGCCTTCCCCGTGCTGGTTGCCAACCTGGTGTTCGCTCCCGGCCAGGGCCTGCTGCCCGAGACGCTCTACACCGGCCAGCCCCTGCCGCTGCCGGCAGAGGCCCAGGCCCCGCTGCTGCGCCTGACCCCTGCCGGCGCAGGCTCTACTGTCACAGGCGCTCAGTCCGTGACCTTTAACAGCGGCCGCCCCGCGCAGTGGGACGATACCCTGCAGCCCGGGGTCTACACCCTGACCATCGACGGGCTTCCCGGCGGGCCGGTCACCCAGCAGGTGGGGGTCAACGCCGGGGCGGCGGTCGAATCGGACCTGCAGGCGCGCCCCTGGACGGGGTCGGTGCATGGAGACGCCGGCGGCAGGGGCGGGGTGCTCCCCGGCGGCGAGGGTGAGTCTCAGGAACGCACCCTCGATCTTTCGCCCCTGCTGCTGGGGCTGGCGCTGTTCATCTTCCTCTGGGAGGCCTGGCTGGCATGGCGTCCGTGATCCCGCCCTTTGCCTACTGGGCTGGCCTGCTGGTGCTGGCAGCCCTGTTCCTGGCGCTGGCGTTCTGGCTGCGCCTGCGCTGGCCGCCGGCCTACTTCCTGCGTCTGGGCCTGGTCGCCCTGGCGCTGCTGCTCGTTTTCTCGCCGCAGCAGGCGGAGCGCCGCACGGCCCCTTCCCAGCCGCTGGAGGTGCTGCTGATAGAGAACTCGCAGGCCGTCCATCCCGACGCGCTCGACGCCGCCCGCCGCACGGCCCGGCGCTGGGCAGCCGCGGGCCCGGGACGCCTGGTGGCCTCGTTCTCCGGCGAGGTTGTCCCGCTGCTCGATCCCCTGCAGCCAGCCTGGCCGGAGCCTGCCGCCGCAGCTCGACCCGAAGCTGCCCTGCGCTATACCTCCGGGCTGCTGGGCGAGAGGGGCGGCACCGTCTACCTGGCCGTCTCCGGTCAGGTGCAGGACGCCCCGGCGGTGGGCCAGGCCGTGAAAGACCTGCGTGCGCGCGGGATCGACGTCCGGGTGCTGCGCTTAGATTCAAATACGGAGGGGCCGCAGGCGGCCGGAATGCTGCACGGCCCGCAGAGCCTGTGGGAGGGCACACCCTTCGACCTGGCCCTGCAGCTCCCGCCCTCCGACGACCCTGCCCCGCAGGACCTCACCCTGCTGGTGAACGGCCAGCCCGCAGCCGTGGAATTTACCGCCCGGGACGGTGACTGGCACCAGGTGCGCCTGCCGGGGCTGCAGCAGGGCATCCATACGTTAGAAGTGCAGGCCGTCTCGCCCACCGCGGACGGCGAGGCCCGGGTCTCGCATGCCTACGGGGTGGTGCGGGTCTTTCCCCAGCCGCGCGTGCTGTTTGTCACGAACGAGCCGTCTTCGCCGCAGGTGAACAGTTTTGTGCAGGCGCTGCGCCAGGCGGGCATGCAGGTGGAGCGCGCCGCCCCCGAGCGGCTGCCCACCAGCCTGACGGCCCTGCAGAACTACCGCACGATCTTCCTGCACAACCTGCTGGCTTCGCGCCTCTCCAGCGAGCAGATGCTGGCGCTGCAGATCTTCGTCTCCCGCCAGGGCGGCGGTCTGATCTTCCTCGGCGGGCGCAGCAGCTACACCCTGGGCGGCTACAGCGGCACGCTGCTCGAACCGCTGCTGCCGGTGCGCCTGCAGCCCCCGCCGCGCGGCCAGCGCCCGCCCATCCTGTTCGTGCTGGTGATGGACCGTTCGTACAGCATGAGCGAGACCGCCTACGGCAGCCCGGTGCAGCCCATCGAGCTGGCCCGCGAAGCCGCCATGCGCGCCATCGAGACGCTCAAACCTGACGACCTGCTCGGGGTGCTTACTTTTGCCACCGATTACACCTGGGACGTGCGCGTCGGGCCGCTGGGCGACGGTCTCTCGCTGCGCCAGGCGCTGGACGCCGTCAGCCGGGTGCGCGCCAGCGGCGGGACGATGATGCACCTGGGCCTGCAGCAGGCCCTCGATGGCGCCGTCAGTGCTGCCGGCCAGGAGGTGGCCGCCCGCCACATCCTGCTGCTCTCCGACGGCATGAGCAGCGACGGGTCCCCGGAACTGTTCCGCGAGATCGGCCGCCAGGCGCGCGAGAACGACATCGCCATCTCCACCATCGCCCTGGGCGAGGCCGATCAGGAGGTGCTGGCGCTCATCGCCGAGGAGAGCCGCGGGCGCGCCTACGTGGTCAGCGACCCGGCCGGGCTGCCGCGCATCATGGTGCTCGAAAGCCAGGCGGCCCAGAGCGATAATTTGCAGGCCGGCGAGACCGGCCTGGAGCTGGGCGAAAGCCAGCACCCGATTTTATTCGGCATGAACGCCGCCCAGCTGCCCACCCTGAACACCTACAACGCCCTCACCAGCCGGCGCGAGGAAGGCGCCGAAGACGTGCTGGTCTCGGCCAGCTTTGGCGATCCCCTGCTGAGTGTGTGGCAGTACGGGCTGGGCCGGGTGGCGGCCTGGATGAGCGATATCGGCGAGGAGTGGACCGGTGAGTGGAGCTCCCCCGGGCTGCAGGCGAATTTCTGGTCGCAGGTGGTGCGCTACACACTCACCAGCCCCGCTCTGGAGCCTGCCGTGGTGGAGGTGACCGTCGAGCCCAGCGCGCTGCGCGTGCAGGCCGACATCCTGCAGGGCGACCAGCCGCTCAACCTGGCCGGTGTGACCTTTACCTACCTGGGGCAGGACGGACAGGTGCAGCGCTACGCCCTGCCCCAGGAAGCGCCCGGCGTGTACGCCGCCAGCCTGCCCCTGCCGCCCCCGGGCGCCTACCGCGGCGCGCTGACGTACACCCTGAACGGCGAAGAACGCGAGACGGCGGCGCCTTTTGCCGTCAACCCGCCGGGGCCGGCCGCCCTCACCCTGGAGCAGGCCGGGTCCAACCTGTCCGACTGGGCGATCCGCTCGGGGTCATCCCTGGGCGGGCTGGAAGACCTGGACGGCAGCCCGCCGCCCCCGCCGGAAAGCGAAGACGCCGGCGCCCCGCGCGACTGGCGCGGTCCCCTGCTCCTGCTGCTGGTCCTCCTCTGGCCGCTGGAGATCGCCGTCAGGCGGCGCTGGCTGCCCTGGAACTGAGGCTTTAGACACGAGGCATGCAATGGATACTGTCAGAATCGAGAGCGTAACCCTGGAAGAATTCCACGCCGGCCAGCAGGCCATTCTGCGCGAGCTGCGCAAAATCATGGTCGGTCAGGACACCCTGATCCACGAGCTGCTGGTGTGCCTGCTCGCCGGCGGCAACGCCCTGCTGGAGGGCGCCCCCGGCCTGGGGAAGACCATCCTGGTGCGCACCCTGGCCCAGGCCGTCGACGCCAGCTTCAGCCGCATCCAGTTCACCCCCGACCTGATGCCGGCCGACATCGTCGGCACCATGATCATCACCGAGACGCAGGACGGCAAGCGCGGCTTCCGCTTCGAGCGCGGGCCGGTCTTCGCCAACCTGGTGCTCGCCGACGAGATCAACCGCGCCGCCCCGCGCACGCAGTCGGCGCTGCTGGAGGCCATGCAGGAGGGGCGCGTCACCGTGGCCGGGCAGACGTACGCCCTGCCGCAGCCTTTCTTCGTGCTCGCCACGCAGAACCCGATCGAGATGGAGGGCACCTACCCGCTGCCGGAGGCCCAGCTCGACCGCTTCCTGTACAAGATCGATGTGCCCCCGCCCACCGAGGACGAGCTGGTGGAGATCGCCCGCCGCACCACCGGCAGCCAGACGCCGCGCGTAGTGCCGGCCGCCGACGAGGCTTTTATCCTGGGGATGCAGGCCCTGGCGCGTGAGGTGCCCGTGGAGGAGCGCGTCTACCGCTACGCAGCGCGCATTGTGGGCATCACCAACCCGGCGGACACCCGCGCCCCGCTGGTGGTGCGCCGGCGGCTGCGCATCGGCGTCAGCCCGCGCGGCATCCAGGCACTGATCAAAGCCGCCAAGGTGGAGGCCCTGCTGGACAACCGCAAAGCGGTCTCGATTGAGGACATCCGCCGGGTGGCCTACCCGGCCCTGCGCCACCGCTTCGTGCTCAATTATGAAGCCCAGGCCGAGGGCTTCCCGCCCGATGAGATCCTGAGCGAGGGCCTGCGCGCCGTCCCCGTCCCGGACCGCTGAGTGGGACGGGGACGGCGCCCATGCCCGAATCGTAGGGGCGGGTCTTAGACCCGCCCCTACGACGGTCTCTCCTTACCAACCAGCCTCACCACCGCTCGCAGGCCCAGGAACTCTCCGAAGCGCTGTGCCTCCTCCTCCAGCCCCTGCCGCTCCTCCGCGCTGAGCTCGTGGAGCGGCGCAACTTCCACCTCCACAACATCCCTGCGCAGCAGCCGGCGCCAGCTTCCCAATATGCGCTCGCCGCGGGTCACGGTGGCGAAGAAGCGCAGCTCGTCACCGCCCAGGTCGCGCGATCCCATGCGCGACCCGGCGTGCAGCCCATAGCCGACCAGCAGCTCATCCAGCGTCGGCAGCAGGAAAACGCGCCGCTCGAATGCCTCCACAGCCTGCGGGGAGACCGGCACCAGATCTGCGGCGAACCAGTAGCGCGTCCCATCGATTACTTCGGCCGTCAGGGCATCGCCGGCCAGCGCCAGCCCTTCACGCACCTCGCCCAGCGTCAGCCCCGACCACCAGGAGAAGTCGTGCTCCGTCGCCGGGCCGTGGCTGCGGAAATAGCGCCGGGTGAACTCCGCCAGCGCCTCCTCCCGCTCCAGGTCGAGGGCCTGGGGCGCGCGCTCGGCGACCAGCGCATAGGTGAACTGTTTGCCGCGCCGCGGCCCGCTGCAGATCAGCGCCTCCAGCTCCCAGTACATCAGAATATAGGCCAGACGCATGCCGCTGGCCTGGATGCCGGCCTCCCCCAGCGCCTGGCCCAGTTCGGTGCGGGTCAGGCAGCGCCCGCCCTCCAGGGACTGCACAATTACCTCCCCACTGCGCTGCAGCACCGGTTCGTCGAGCTCCAGCCGGCGGTACATGTGCCCGCTGCCCCGGTGCACGCGGTGCCCGGTGAGGCGCTGCACCCAGCGGATGTCCTCCGGCGCCAGGAAGTGCCAGGTGGGGCGCATGGCGTGCGTGCGCAGGATGCGTCCCTGCGCAAAGGCCTCTTCGAGCGCCTGATCGCCCCACGACGGCATGCGCAGGTGCAGCCCCCACTTGGTTTCGTAATACTCCTGGGCCTGCACCGCTCCCATATATGCCACCAGCTCCTTCGGGTCGTCCAGCGGATCCTGGATCAGGCGCTGCTGCACCATACGCCGCAGATCGATTTCCTTACGGTTCATCCCTGCCTCCTGCTCTCCCCACATTCGGGCGGCGGCCCGGCCGCCGCCGGGTATTTCTTCTCGAAAAACCATTTATAACCGATTTATTGGACTGTGTCAGTCTTGATAAACAGAAAACTTTCAAGGTCTTTACCGGTTTTTCTGGCTCCCGGGCATGAGAACTGTACCGGCCTCCGCAGGGAGCCAGGATTTGCCCCGCTCCGCAGGCGCTCAGCCGTCCCAGGAGACCAGGGCATCCAGAGCAGGCCGCGGAGCGGCCAGATAACCCCGCCTGCCGCGAATATTTTAAGTTGACAGAACGTATGTTCTAACCTATAATCGAGGATACTGCCAGGTTCTCCAAAATTTATTCAGGAGGGATTTCCATGAACCGCATCACCCACTTTGAGTTTGCGACCACCGACCTCGAAAAAACAGCCCAGTTTTACCGCGACGCCTTCGGCTGGGAGATCAAAAAATGGGATGGGCCGGTTGATTACTGGCTGATCACCACTGGCGACCCGAACCAGCCGGGCCTCGCCGGCGGCGGTCTGATGCCTTCGGACGAGACTTTCACCGGCACGATCAACACTATTCAGGTGGACGATATTGACGCCGCCATTGCAAAAGTCCAGGAATGCGGCGCCGAGATCATTTTCCCCAAAGATGCCATCCCCGGGGTCGGATACCAGGCCTATTTCCGCGACCCCACCGGCATCATCGTCGGCATTCACCAGACCGACCCGAATGCAGGCATGGCTTCGACAGACTGATTTGAAAACGAAAGCCGCCGGGACCATCCCCGGCGGCTTTCCTGATTAACCAGAGCGCATATACCACAGCGCTTTTAGACCGGATAGACCTGCGCCTTCCCCGGCTGGTCTGCCTCGGCCGGTACCTCTGCCCGGTAGCGGCCGCGCGCCAGCTCGCGGGATAAGAACAGCACCGCCAGCGCGTTGAGCGGGTGCAGCGCGGCAATGTAGCGCGAGACGTCGCCCAGCACGATCAATACAACCTGGAGCACGGTTAGCAGCAGGAATGCCAGCGAGGCGACTGCCGTTCTCCGCCCGCCGGCTAGACCGGTCAGGGTGAGCAGCAGGCCGCCAAGCACGATCACCGCGCCGAGCATCCGGTGGGGGTCCAGGCTGCCGGCGGCGAACACGCCGACGCCGGCGAGGTAGAACTCGAGGGCCACACTCAATAATACAATGTGGGCCAGCACGTTGTGTGCGCGTGCGAAGAAGCGTTTCATGATATACCTCCTCTTGAAAAACCGGGCGCCAGGCCCGCTGTTCGGGCGCGCACTGGAACTACTGGAACCATTCATGTCCATTGTACAGGTGAGGCGTATGCGCAGCGTTACGGCTGGCGTGACGGAAGGTAAACCGTAACTTTTCCGCTTAAAATCAAAAACCATCTTCTCCCGGGAGAAGATGGTTTTGTGTTTCAATGATCCGCTGAACTCTTACTCCTGCACCTGGAACTCGATGGTGCGCTCCAGCTTGTCGTTCAGATAAAGATCGACCTTATAAGTCCCGCTGGGCCACAGACCGTCGTTGGTCAGGTTGAACGTCAGGATGGCGTCTGAGGAGGTCAGTTCGGTCCCGTCGATGAACAGGTTGGGCTCGGTGCCCTCCACATCCACGGCCGTCCAGTCTGCCCGCACGGTGGTGCTGTCGGGCGCGTTCGCCAGGTCGACGATCAGATAGAACGTGTCGCCGGGAGCGAACACGGTGGTGGGCTCGGCCCCTTCGGAATCGCGGGCCATCGTGGCCTCCCGGATGTTAGCGGTGCTGACGTTGAAGCTGCACGCAGCCGAGACCAGCAGCATCAGCCCCAGCAGGCACGACAGAGAGAACAGCGCCTTTTTCATGGAAATTCTCCTTACCCTCAGGTTGAATGATTTGCGATCATTTTAACAGGGATTCGTCTCGAAATCGTTACGGTATTTGTTGCGGGGTGGGCTGCCTCAGGGTGAATTATCGGGCACGGCTATCCGGGGAAGGGTGCTCATCTGGTGTTGAGGGTACCTTGTCCCGGTCTGAACATTTGCGACACGGGGGAGGCCCGGGGAGAGTATGTAAAACCTACAAGGTATTAACAGGCTTTTTTTTACTGCGACGCCTTCCTCACCCCGGGGCTCATCTGGAATGAAGACGCCGGAGACCTTTAAGGTTGTAATACGCTTCAGGGGGAATCTCAAAACAGGAGCTCTGTGCCCAAAAGGCGACATTATTTGCCCCCCCAACCATCTTTCAAGGATAGGTTTTTAATGCAGGGATCAGGAAATTCATTCCGGGCCATAGGGTATGTCTGAAAGCACTGCAGCATGCTCGCTTCGCCCGCAGGCGCGCTGAGCGGCATGCTTTCGCATGCCTGGGGGCGTTAGCCCCGCAGTCGAAGCGGCCTGCGGGCAGTATATCCAGCCCCAGGCGCCTTTCGACCGGGCTCGCGAAGCAGCCGCACAGGATGCCCGGGTGCGGCGTTAATTTACCCGCAGGCTTCTTTGCGCGCCTGCGGGTGGAAGTCTGTGCCGCCACGCTCTATGACATACCGGATACCCGGTATTGATTTCCATAGTCCAATAATTAAGAACCTGTCCCAGCTCGCTCGCCGAATTTGCTAGCAGGGGAGAAGATCTACATCTGCGCCCATCCGCGATTTCAGCGTCCGGGATGCGCAGCATCACCCGTGTTCCCTCATTCACGGCCGGTCCTGCGAGCCCTCCGTCTCCACCTTCGTAATCAACCGGATGACCTCCTCGGCGCTGCTCTCGATGGGCTTATCCGTCACATCGATCAGGCTGAAGCCCGCCTGGCGCATGATGCGCTTCGCCGCCCGCAGCTCCTCATACACCGCATCGGCGTCCACGTAGGACGAGTTCTCCCCCGTCCCCAGGCGGCGCTGGCGCTGCCGGCGGTGATGGATCAACTGTCCCGGCTCAATGGTCAGGCCGATCACCCGGCGCGGGTCCAGCTCGAACAGCTCCGCTGGCGGCGGCAGGCCGGGCACCAGGGGCACATTGGCCACCTTCCAGCCCAGAACCGAGAGGTAAATGCTCAGCGGCGTCTTGCCCGTGCGCGAGACGCCGGTCAGCACGATCTGCGCCTGGTGCCAGCCGGCGGGGTTCTTACCGTCGTCATGGGCGAGGGTGTATTCAATGGCCGCCACGCGCTCGTAGTAATCCTGGCGCAGCCGGCGGTACAGCCCCGGCTGGCCCAGCGGCTCGCGGCCCAGTTTTTCCGTCAGCCAGTTCAGCAGGGGATCCACCAGGTCGAAGGCGGGCACGTCCTTTTCGCGGGCGAGCTCCACCAGTTCCCGGCGCAGCGACCCGTCTACCAGGGTGTGCACGATCGCACCGCCGCTCTGGCGCGCCTGTTCCACCACGTCTTCGAGCTGCGCGCGGTAGCGCACGCTGCTCACCGTATTCACCGGCACGTGATTCTCGGGGAACTGCGCCAGCACGGTGTGAACAAGCTGTTCGCCGCTGGCTCCTGCGCCGCCGGAAACGATGTAAATTGGCGGCGGCCCGTTTCGCGCGCTGTTCTCTGTGCTCATTTCAGTTCACCCCTGTCTCTTGCATGATTTCCCTAAAAGCATTATAAACAGCGGGAGTTCATTCTGGGACCGCATCATCTTCCCGTTCCGGTCCGCCACATCCATAATCATGCAGGAGGCTGTAAATGTATATGATCATGCTGGTCCTCGACCAGCCCGACCGTCTGGACGACGTCCTTACCGCATGGGAGGAGGCCGGCATCACTGGCGCCACGTACATCGAAAGCTCGGGTCTCTTCCGGCGCACCAAACGCCGCACCCTGGTCCCCGCCCGCTACGTGATGCCAGGACTGACGGAGGCCATCGAGCGCGGCAATTACACCGTGTTCAGCATCGTGCGCGACGAAGAACAGGTGCAGACCGCCCTGCAGGCCACCGAAAGCGTCATTGGCGAATTAAGCCACCCGCATACCGGTGTGTTTTCCGCCTGGCCGCTGGCGGTTGTTAAAGGGATCGGCAGCAGCAAACCGCAGGAGGGCCAGGAATGATCTGGCTGCAGTTCCTGATCAGCGCCGCCGTCATTGTTGCTGCATCCATGTTCCTGGCGCGCTACGCCGATGCCATTGCCCTGCGCACCGGGCTGGGGCGTATGTTCATCGGCGCCCTGCTGCTCTCGAGCGTCACCTCCCTGCCAGAGCTCCTGACCACCATCCAGGCCTTCAGCCAGGGGGTGCCCAACCTGGCGGCCGGTAACCTGGTCGGCAGCAATATGTTCAACATGGCGCTGCTGGCGCTGGCCGACCTGGCCGGACGCGACCGGCGCGTGCTGCGCAGCGGGGCCCACCGTCACGCCCTCACCGGCAGCCTGACCCTGATGATGATCGCCCTGGCGATCTTCTTCCTGGTGGCCGATATTGATGTGCAGGTCGGCTGGGTCGGGCTGGACAGCATCGTCCTGATCCTGGCCTACATTGGCGGTGTGCGCCTGCTGCAGGCGCAGAGCCGGGCGGTGGCACGCGAGCAGCAGGATGAGGTAATCCCCGAAGGTGTGCCCCCGCTGGGCCGCGCCATCATCGGGTTCATCCTTGCAGCCGCGGTCCTGACCGTGATCAGCCCCGTGTTGGTCAGCAGCAGTTCGGCCATCGCCGAGGTGACCGGCCTGGGCACCAGCTTTGTGGGCCTCACCCTGGTGGCGCTGGTCACCTCGCTGCCCGAAGTGGTGACCACCACGCAGCTGGTGCGCGACGGTGCCGAGGATATGGCCGTGGGCAACCTGTTCGGCAGCAATATGTTCAATATGTTCGCCATCGGCCTGGTGGACTTTTTCTATCTGCCAGGGCGCTTCCTGGGTGTGATCGAATCGTCCTTTGTGCTGGTGGGCATGATCGGGCTGATCATGACCGCCCTGGGCCTGATCGGCAACCTGGCGCGCATCGAACGCCGCCTGTGGTTCATCGAGATCGACGCGCTGCTCATGCTGGTGCTTTATTTTGGAGGGCTGTGGCTGCTGTACGTGCGCGGAATCACGTTTTGACCTTTGAATCAGGGGACGCGGACGAACGCGGAAAACGCGGATGGATTGAATCTCCCCCTGCGAAGCGGGGTGCCAGGACACACATTGAACCGCTGAAGCACTGAAAGGAAATGAAACGCAGAATGCAGGTTATTCAGCGTTTCTGTGGAATTCAGCGTCTCAGTGGTTCAACCTTCGGTCCGCTGAAAGACAGGGCGCCGCAAACAACGAGAACTGCGGATGGCGCGAAGCAATCAATCTCCCCCTGCGAATCGGGGGGAGAAAAAGAGGGGGGTCCGAAAACTTCCGTTGATCCGCTGAAGCACTGAAAGGGTGAAACGCTGAGAGCAGGTCCTTCAGCGGTTCCGTCGAATTCAGCGCCTCAGTGGTTCACCACTTCCTCCCACCGCCCTTGCTGCGCGCTGCGCAGGATGACCTCGCCCAGCAGCAGCGAACGGTGCCCGTCCTCAAAGGTCGGGAAATCCGCCGGGGCGCTCAGGTCGCCGCGCTGCAGGTAGGCGTAAACCTGCCGGTAAAGCTGTTTCAGCGTGTCGGGGAAGCCCTCGTTGTGCCCGCCGGGGTAAGAGGCCAGATCCCGCACAGAGGGATCCAGCAGGGCGGGGTCTTTCAACAGCATTTCGCTGGCCTTATCACGGCGGCCGATCCACAGCTCGTTGGGCCGTTCGGAGTTCCAGGCCAGCGAGGCCTTCGATCCATTGATCTCGAAAAACAACCGGTTTTTGCGCCCCGCGCTGACCTGCGAAATCGTGCACGCACCGCGGGCCCCGTTCTCATAGCGCAGCAGCACGGAAGCGTAGTCCTCGGTGCGGATGGGCACATCTTCGTACTCCATCCCATCCCCTGCGCCGCTGAACGTCTGCACCGGACCGCGCGGCTTCTTGCGCACCGGGTGGAAGGTTTGAAAATCGGCCATCACCGCCTGCACCTGCAGGCCGCTGACGAAGGATGTCATGTCCAGCCAGTGCGAGCCGATATCCGCCACCGCCCGCAGCGACCCGCCCTGTTCGGTCTCCAGGCGCCAGTTCCAGTCGGTGGGATAAAGCAGCCAGTCCTGCCGATACGATCCGTGGACCAGGAAGATCTCCCCCAGCTCGCCAGCGCGCACCATCTCGCGCGCCTGGTGCACCAGGGGATAGTAGCGCAGGTTGAAATGCACCACCCCCACGCGGCGGGTCTCGGCGGCCAGGCGCACCAGGGCCGCAGACTGCTCGCTGTTCAGGGCCAGGGGTTTTTCGCAGATGACATGTTTGCCGGCCCGCAGGGCGGCCTGCGCCTGTTCGAAGTGCAGGTGGTTGGGCGTGGCCAGGTGCACCACTTGCACGCGCGGGTCGGCCAGCACGGCCTCGAAGCTGGGGTAAGCCGTTTCCACGCCCAGTGCGCGGGCGCTCTCCTGTGCTCGCCCGGGGCTGCTGCCGGCGATCCCGACCACGTGCACCCCGGCGCGGCGCAGCGCCTCCACATGCGCCGGCCCGATGAAGCCCGTGCCAACCACGGCCGCACCGCTGATCTGGTTCCGGGAGACGGTCGATTCCAGTGACGACTGAGTTTGAGGTTGTTCGCTCTGGGAGTTCACGCTGCTGGTCCTCTCTTTTCCCCTTAGA
>JAAYXE010000064.1 GCA_012516075.1 Chloroflexota bacterium
CATCGCCCCACCTGGGCGGAATCCGAGCATCAACATCCGATTGTTCGCGCAAAAGCCAGTCCTGCCGGAGTGGATCCTGGATCGCCAGACGATGAGCGCCGAAATGATGGATCTGCTGCAAAAGGCTATCGAACAGGGCTACCGCATCCTGATCACCGGCGGGACGCGCACCGGCAAGACCACCCTGCTCTCTGCGCTGTGCAATTTTCTGCCCTCGGCCTGGCGCATCGTCAAGATCGAAGATCCAGAGGAGATCTGGATCGACCGGCCCACGGTGCAGACCATCGAAGCCCGCCCAGCTGCGCTCGGCACCGAGATCGAACCCTATACGCTGGCGAATGGTGTGGATGACGCCCTACGCATGTCGCCCGACTACCTCATCCTGGGCGA
This sequence comes from Chloroflexota bacterium, assembly GCA_012516075.1. Classification (GTDB taxonomy): domain Bacteria; phylum Chloroflexota; class Anaerolineae; order Anaerolineales; family UBA4823; genus JAAYXE01. Next base: position 391 of record JAAYXE010000064.1, read on the forward strand.
GGTGCGGGATGGGCATGCCGGGCTGAGCTTGTTCCGGGCGATGATGACCGGGCACTCCGGAGCCTGCACCTTCCACGCTGACAACCCGCGCGAAGCTGTACGCCGGCTGACCACTGTACTGGGAGCGGACGCTGGCGTTAGCCCTTCGGACGCCTTGCAGTTGATCGCCGAGGCGATTGACCTGCTGGTGCAGATCGGCATTCGAGATGAGGTGCGCCGGGTGACAGTGATCGCCAATGTCGCCAAGGAACTCAAGAACGGTGACATCCGCTTTGAGCCAATCTATCGCCTGGACGACCAATTGCCAGAAAGCCAGCCGAGTTGGGTGAAGGTAGGCGATTTGCGTCCGCGCATCCTGGCGGAAACCAGTCTGTAGGAGGTGAATTTACGATGATTACCCTGGTAGGTATTCTGGTCGGTCTTTTGATTTATGTTCTCTTTGCGCCGCGTCGCGTCCGGCGCGGCGAGTCCAGCCAGCGGATTGCTGAGCTGTATTCACTCGAAACGGCGCGTTCCTTGAGTGAGTTGAAGCCGGGATCGTTGGAGTATAAGCTGCTCGCTGCCGGAGTGCGCATGCAGCCAGTCACCTTCCGGCTGCTCACTATTGCGATTGCGGTGGCTGCAGGGGTAGTAACCTGGCCCTTTCTGCCCGGTTTGCCTGTCTTGATCATCGGCGTCGTCGCAGGATATTTGCCGTACGCCTGGCTGGATGACCGGGTCAAAAGCCGCGGCAGGGAAATAGATCGTTTACTTCCGGTTGCAGTAGGGAGGATCACGGCTGGTCTGCTAGCGGGAAGTTCGGTCCCTGAGGTTCTGCAGAAGACTGGCGAGTCATTGGAAGTAGAAGGGCCTAACCCGTTGACTGCGGAGCTCATGTTGACCGCCGCAGAATTGCGCAGCAAAGAACGCCAGCAAGCATTGCGCGGTCTGGCTGCTCGTTCGCCTTCTACCTCGCTCTCCAATCTGGCTTACCTGCTGGATGGTTCCAGCGCAGCCGGCGGTAGTAAGTATGCTGAAGTCTTGCAGCAGATCTCTCAGCGCATTCAGCAAATCCTGGTGGCGCGCAACCGGGCCGTCGCCAAGGCCGGTGATGCGCTGCTCTCGGCGCGGATCATCCCGGTCGTCCTGCTGATCGTCTTCCTGTTTCTTACCCGCGATCCGCTCATCCAGGAATCGCTCCTCTCCCTGCCCGTTCAGATGGTAATCTCGGCCGGAATTGGGATGATGGTGTTGGGCTATCTGCTGATTCGTTCCATTGTATCGGAGGCTGTATGACGATTATTTACCTGCTTGGGCTTGCGACCGCATCATTGCTGATCGTCATATGGGTCGAGTTTGTGCCCAGCCTTCCATCTGGTAGAGCGGCGCGCTACCTTCGGGAAAGCGACCAGCCGGCAGATCCCGAGCTGCCCGGATGGCGGAAGTGGCTGGCCTGGCTGGATCGCCCCACGGCGCGTTGGGCTCCCGGCTCGATCCTCAGGCGTACCAAAGCCGACTTATATTTTGCCCAACTGGCCGGGAAGTGGCATGGCTGGGACGAAGTCCAGTTCACTTCGCTTAGGGTAGCTCTGGCTTTGGGCGCGCTCATTTTTGGATTGTTGATCTACGACGACCTGGTTCCCAGCGCAATTGCAAGCTTGTTGGGATGGCAGGTTCCCGTGGTGCTATTGGGCGGCATCGCTCGCCGGGTTCGCCGGCGCTTCCAGGCACAACTACCGGAATTCATCCAGCTCGTGTCAGCACAGATGGCTGCCGGCGTCTCCTTGGAAGAAGCTCTGCGGCGTACAGCCCAGATGGATAGTCTGGCAGCACAGTGGATGCGCCACGTGCTGCAGATGTCTCAGGGACGCGTCATCTTCACCCAATTACAGAAGGAAGCTCAGGCTTCAAATATGCCGGATCTGATCGGGCTGGCGGTGCAGTTGGAATTCGTCCGCTTGGGCACCGCCCAGCAAGAGCTGATGGCGCAGATGGCCAATCGCATCGCTGCAGAATATACCGGCGGAGCAGAACAGCGCGCCGAGCGAGTAGGCGCGGAGCTGGTCATTCCTATGGTGATTTTCTACTTCCTGCCCTTCATTGCCGTCATCCTGGCTTTGATCGGCTGGCCGATATTGGCAACATTGTAAAGGATTGTGAGGGTATGCCAATGACGATACCAGAATATTTCGCGGCGCGTGCGGTAGCGATTGCAGGTTCCACCTTTGCCTTGGGGCTTACCCTGGGCTGGTTCCTGGCGATCCTGCATTTCGGCGGTTCATCCGGCTCATCAAACCAGCGAGATCATGACGAGGATTGAGCAAATGAAGGACCGCCTGGGGCTGGCTTTCTTCACCTTCGCGGCAGTTGTTTCGGCGCTGGCAGCCTGGGAACAGCCGACCGTCCTTGCCTGGCTGGCGGCATTGCACAACGCCATCCTGGCTGCGCTCTACGCCCGCCGTAAGCCAGCCACCAGTTACGACCATCGTGGCTTATGGTTGGGGATTCTGGCTGCTGTGCTGCCGCTGGCTGCTCCCTATCCGGCCGAAATGCCTGTGCCAGTCTTAATCATCGGTTTGCTTGGGTACGGGTTGGTGCTCTGGTCTTTGCTCGCCTTGGGGCGCAGCTTTGGCATTGCGCCCGCTGACCGCGGTCTGGTCACTCGGGGACCTTATCGTTATATCCGCCATCCCATGTACCTGGGAGAGCTGATCTTGCGGGCTGCTTTGGTCATCTCTTCGCCTCAACCGCTGCTTGCTACAGCCTTATTGGTTGTGCTGGTGATTATCCAGGTGATCCGCCTCCTTCGGGAAGAGCGTATCATCAACGCCTATGGCACTTATGCCAGCCAGGTGCGATACCGGCTGATCCCGGGAGTCTGGTAATGGAGCTGCGACTGCTGCCCCTGATCAGTTACTTCACTGCCGCGGCTTACTCAGCCGCCTGGCTCTTCCACCAGTCCTGGGCCTTTGTGGCGCAAATACGCGCCTGGATATTCCATCGTAAGGCGGCCGGCAGAGTCCTGTCGTTGAACGCATTGCGGGAAACCAACGATCGGTTGGGAATATTGCTCAAGATCCTTGCTGCAGCCATCGGTATTTTCGATGCAGACCGAGCTGTGACCTGGATATCCAGGGAGTGGCTTATCCTGGTATTGGTGGCTGCTGTGGTTTTGAGCGAGGAATTCCGGCCGTCGAGAGACATGATGAATTTGCTGGCGGTTACAGTCTTGATGGACCGCATCCACGTTTATACCGAATCAGGCAATGATCTATTCGAGGTGCTATCCAAGGCTGTTCAGGATCTGCCAGAGGGAGAAGTACAACAGGCGCTGCGGGAAGCCTTACACAGGCGGCGCAGTGGTCTTGCTGCCCAGGAATGCCTTGCGTTGTTGCGCGGGATCGATCCTCATCTGGGTGAGTTTGTGCTCACATTGAAACATATCAACTTGCAAACAGGGCCTGTTCTGGTTGAGGTGGCTGCTCGGCTGCACCAGCGAGCGGGTCGAAGGTGGGATCGCGCCAGCCGGTTTATGCTGACGAAAGAGCATGTGTGGCCTTATCTGCGCATTGTCAGAGCAGCCATCGTAACCGCTATCGTTGTCTTAGCTTATAACGGCGTCTCCTTGCATTTTACTGCCTGGCTGAGTCACATTACGGTTGTGTGGCTTGGATTGGGATTGATTGCCGCTGGTTTATTACTCTATTTCGCCCTCACCAGCAGTTGTCTCAGGCGGGTCCTGGTTGTGTTCCTTCTGATGCTTATCTTATCCCCGGTTTTTAACAGGATCGGGATCCACAGCCCGTGGTGGCTACAGATTCAAACGGTTACCCATGTCTCGGAAAATCTATCGGATTCACGATCTAGTGCTGGTTCACCAGCGTCTCAAGAACAGGCGCAAACCCGATACCAGGATTTCCCAGAACTGGTTCGGTTGTCCCAAGACATTCCGATCCCTGTTCTTCATCCTGTACCCACGCCATCAATGACCATCACAAACTCCAATACACCGACTTATTTAATACCATCAGAGGCCTCAGAAGCAGATCTGGAGGAGTTATGTTGCCATCGCCTTTATCAGCCCTGGTGATCGTATGGGCGCTTCTGCTGGCCTGGCTGGCTATATGCGTCATATTCGACTTGCGCTCACGGCAGGTGCCAGCCTTCCTGACCGTCTTGCCGCTGATCCTGGCTGCCATATGGCAACTAATCCAGGGCGGCTGGCAGCTTGTGGTTCTGGTGGCGCTCCTAATCCTGATATCCG
>JAAYXE010000065.1 GCA_012516075.1 Chloroflexota bacterium
GACGATCACACCATAATTGGTGGAAACGATAAAGTCAGGGTGGCGGATGTCGCGCTTTGCCGGCAGGGGACACTCGACGTAGACGTCGTATTCTTTTGGCAGGTTTTCTTTGAGGAGTTTGAGGACTTTCTTTTCGCCGTAGGTCGCTCTGTCTTCTCGAAGGGATCCAAATACCTGTGCCATGAAGCCGCCTCGCTCACCGGTACTGCTATGCGCCAATTGTTATGAACCGGTTAACAGTCTAAACGCAAACCGGACAAGATTTGTTACATATTGCAATGAAACGCTGCAAAATGGAGCCGTGGAAATTGATTGGGGGATTAGACTGGCTGGTAAGGCAGCACTTCCCGGCAGTTCGGGTAGTTCACACAGCCGTAAAACTGGCGGCCGGCGTTCGCGCCGCGAGCAGCGGTGCGCAGCACCATAGGGATGCCGCATTTGGGGCACAGGGGTGCCTTATCCTGGCCTGGGTTGTCTGCCTTTTCTTCTTCACTGGGTGATTCGATTGCCGGTTTTGTGCCCAGAGCCTGTGAGATCAGCGCGTTGATCTCGCTGCGGCTGTATGCGGTGCGCGCCGGGACGCGCACCAGGGGCAGCCCGGCAGCGGCGAACACCTGGTCGACCAGTTCGTCACGAGCTTCCCGGTCGGAACGCTTGTGGCTGCTGTCGTCCAGCTCCACGCCGAAGAGAGGCTTCATGGTGCGGGGGTCACAGATCAGGAAATCGACGTGTTTCTGGTTGATGCGGTTGTAGGCACTCATATTTTCATTTCGGCGAGGAACAAAGAAAATATCTGACAATCTGACTTTGGGACAGATGGTCAGGCGCTCTCCCAGAATGCTTTTCAGCACCAGGTAAAAGGACAGCTCTGATTCGGTCAGGATACGATCTTTTAACCTGTAGGGCAGGCTTTCGGGCCCAGATTCCCTGCCCAGGCCGAAAAAGCGCAGAAAAGCGGTGAGACACCCGGGGTTGTTGTTCTCTGTCATGCGGTCTCTCCTGGTGTTGTTCTTGAGCGGTTGGGGATGGGATAAGTGTAACCGGGGGCAGGGATAATTACCAGTGAGCAATGTCATTATTTTCTAACAGTCTGGTAAGGTTTGCTGCAGCCCCCGGCACGGCGGCGTTCATGTGATCTGCAGGCCGATATTGAAGACGGCCCGGCAGCCCTGGTCCGCTTCCTCAAGCGGCAGGATCAGCTGTTCGCCGCCCTGCCTGAAGATGGCGTCCTGCTCGTTGCGGGTGCTGCGTGCGCCGCGCTGGTTGTATGGCTCGCGCGTGAAGACCTGGTCGCTGAGGGCGTCGTCAAAGTAGAACTGCGAGGTGAAATCGTAGCCGGCAGCGCTTTCAGGATCCGTACGGATTTTGAAGTGGATGTGGACGGCCCGCCCGGGATACCAGCCCGGGTAAATGGTGGTGAAGCGGGCGATTCCGTTCTCGTCTGTCACCTGGCAGCCGCGCAGGAAGTCCTGCCCGCCGGCGCCCTGTACGCCGGAGTACACCCCGGCCGCATCGCACTGCCAGATGTCGACCACGGCGCCGGCCAGCGCAGCACAGCCCGCCTCGCTGATGCGGGCGACGCGCAGGGTAAGCTCCAGCGGGATTCCCGGCACGGCTGCTCCGTCAGCGGTGCTGGTGCGGATGTCAGAGCGGTTGAGGCGCTCTTCCAGGAAGAAGGGGCCCTCGGTCTGCTCGGGAACGACGATGCAGGCGGGGAGCCCACCGGGGAGACCTTCGGGAAGTCCACTGAGCGGGCCGGCAGTTACAGATGGCACAGCGATTGTTGCCGGCTCCGCCGGTGCCGGGACGGATGGCGACGCGGCGGCAGGCGGCGCCGTCGTCTCGTCCAGGCCGGGCATGCAGGCCGCTAGCACCGAGGCGGCTCCCAGGCCGAAGAGCGCCAGCACTTCACGCCGGCTCAGCACCCGCCCTACTGGACGGTCGTCGTCCTGTACATTGTTCTCTAAATTTTCTGTCTCTGCTATTTTCATCCTGACCCTCATCTGCAGCCGCCGGAAGCGGCGCATCGCTGCTGAGAAAATCAAAGATCGATATCTATTGGACCATCATATCAAAGAATGGAGATATGAAGGCTCCAGGCCGCCGGGCAGCGGCGGATGCCCATCCGTCAGCCCGCGGCGTACTCCACGCGGTAAAAATCGTGCGTCCCGGCGTCGACGGCGGTCTGCATCTGGTTGAACCACACCTGGAACTCCACCTGGCGGTACAGCTCGCGGCGCTGGCTTTCCCAGGCGGACATGCTCCCGGTCTCGATCTCAATGACTGCCTGGAACATGGGACCGCTGGCATCGGTGAGGATGCGCGGGTTCTGCCCGACGCCGCGGTCCACGAGCAGGCCGCCGTAGCGCTGCAGCAGCGATACAGCGTTCTGGATCTGCCATTTGTAAGCCCGGTAGCACTCGCGCACGACCACAACGCCTGGCTTTGACCACACGTCATAGGCCCCCTCAACGGTGAAAAACTCGCGCCGTCCCCCTTCGACGAAGAGCTGAAACTGGCGGAACCACTCGTCGAACGCGGGCTCCCGGTACTGCTCGTCGCGCAGCCGGGTGAACTCTGCCAGGTCGTTCACCACGAAGGTGTTGACCAGCGTGTACATCGGGCCGGAGATGTCGGTCAGGGCCTCAAAGCGGTGTCCCGGGACGGTCACAGCGAGGCTGTGGTCGGGCGGTGCGGTGAACAATTCCACGGCCTGGTCGATTTTGCCGAACTTCACCTGCAGCACATCGCGAATCTGGATCATGTTTATCTCCCCACTGGTTTATGAGTTGGATGCTGGAAGGGATTATACCCTTCCCCGTTCTCTTCTGTCGTTCACTCGCTGGGAAGATAACGATTTCCGCGTCCATCCGCTCAATCTGCGGCCCTCCGTGATTCCGGTTTTCAGCGGGGTAACCCGTCAGGGGGCCGCACACTAACCCAAAAATCCCCCGCTTTTTGCGTTTCGCAAATCCGCGAAGGTGGTTAGAATTAAGGCGAGAAAGGAACATGTGTTCTAGTAATCATTCACCGTTTCGCCTCGTTCACACAGGAGGTCACCGTGTCCCCACCAGGTAAACCCACTTCCGAGGCTGGGATCCTGCGCGCAGTGCGCACGGCGGCGCCCGTGCTGCTGTTGATGTGCCACCTGAACCGGCCGGCCGGCGAGACCGAGCTCGCCCGGGTGCTCGATTTCACGCCTTCCACGGTGCGCACCCACCTGCGCCAGCTGGAGCGCTGCGGCCTGGTCACACGCATCTACTACCACAACGGCTGGGTGCTGAGCCCCGCCGGCCGGCGCTTCCTGGGCCTGCCGCCAGGAGGTGAGGTTCAACCGCTCGCGCCGGAAGCCTTCACTGGTTCCAGAACTGCGGCGGAACCGGAAGCGATCGACAGCGGCCGTCAGGCACGCAGGGAAAAATCCCGCGGCAGTGTTAACGCCTGCAGCACACAGCAGGATGCGTTCGGTTTTAAATCGACACTCTACATAGACAGTGAACCCCCGGTGTTCACCATCAGTCTGGCCGCGGATGACATCGATGAACCCGCTGGTTTTACGCTCAAACCCGGTAATTTCACACCCCAACCTGCAAAACCGGCCCCTGAAAGCGGCAGTTTCACATACCAACCCGTAAATACGACCCTTCAACCCGCTAATCTGGGACTCGTTAGAGAGTCTGAGTTAAAGAAGAGTCAGAGTTTTAAAGAAGAAGAAGGAGTCTTGACTCTCTTAAAGAGAGAAGAAGAATCTTCTTCTTCTGACTCAGACTCTCTCTTTAACTCAGGTCGATCAGAAAATTGGGACTCGAGCTGGAGCTCAAAGGGTCAAAAATGGGACTCCCGGTGGAATTCGAAGTCCCAAAAATGGGACTCCCGGTGGAATTCGAAGTCCCAAAAATGGGACTCCCGCTGTGATGCGGAACCCCAGAAATGGGACTCCCGCTGTGACACGGATCACCAGAAATGGGACTCGAACCGGTTCTCGAACGGTCAAAAATGGGACTCGAACACCCAGAGAGAATCCGGGAGTCTCAGAATCACGGAGCTCCTGGATGCAGCCGAAGAACTTTTTGGGGAGCCCATCCTGCTGGACAGCTGCGATGAGCACCAGCTTTTAGCCTGGATCGCCGAGGTTTACGACCGGCGAGACCGCTGCAAATACCCGGCGCGGGTTGTTTACACCAGCCTGAAGCGCGGGGAACAACCGCTGCCCCAGTATCTGAGAGACCCCTGTGCTTACCTGCCGGAGGGTTTCCTGGTGGCTGCCGGCCTGAGGGAACCTGCCGGGGAAGGGCCGTACGGTGGCGAAAACTGGGAAGACGAGCCGGAAGCACCACCCGAACCGGAGCCGGCTGAAAGCTGTTTTCAGCCGCTCGACGCGAGCGGGATGACTCCATACCAGGCCTGGGAGATGGTTCAGGATGAGCTGCGCTGGCAGATGATCCGCTGGAAAGGGCATTACGAGAAATACATCCAGCCGGCCCGTCTGGTGCATTTTGCAGACGGGCCGGGGATTTTTACCATCGCCGTGCCAGATAAATTTGCCTGCGAATGGCTCAGTGACCGCCTGACGGCGCTGGCAGAGCGCAGACTGCACGTCCTCTGCAGCCGGCCGGTGCGTGTAGTTTTCCGCACCTGGGAGGACTTGACTGGCGCAAAAGGCCGGTGACTGGACTACCGGACCTGCGCCGCTCGCTTGACCACCTCGCGCTGTGCCACAGTCTCCGGGCCAGAACCGGCCTCTTCAACTCTCCTGAAGGCCTCGTCCAGCGGCAGGCCCAGGGCGACCAGCAGAGAGGCGGCAAACATGCCGGTACGGCCAATGCCGGCGCCGCAGTGAACGAGTAAGTTTCTTCCTTCCCGCAGGTCCTGGGCTGCAGTGCTGACGAACCCCAGGAACTCGTTTAGATCGGCCGGGGTGCCAAAATCTTCGATGGGGTATTCACGGCGCGGGCAGGGCAGCCGGCCTTCACGGATGGCGGCGAAGTAACCGGGTGATTTGCTTTCGATCTCGTCCAGGCTGGTCAGCGAGATGATCGCGTCTACTCCGTGCTCATGCACAGCACGGAAGTCGTTTTCGAGACTTGCATAGCGCCCGGGCATGCCTGCCAGGAAGAGCTTACCTGTAATTTCGGGGATCTGTACCATGCGCATGAGAGTATCCTTCACGAACCGAAAATCATGCGCATTGATTGTAACGCTCTTTGATCTGTGAAGGGAAAATAGATAAGATCACGACCCGTTTAAACAGAGGACCAGTTTCGGTTGACTTTCAACCAGCGGACTCATTTTGGTTACGGCGGCAAAATGCAAATCTTGACAATCCGCCATTTGGGATGGGTTCTGTCAAAATGTTCCTCACATTTACTGAATGAAACCACATAGCCACACATCCCGCAGCGAATTTTCTGTGTTAAAAAGGCCTTGCGTACTCCAGCAGGTTTATAACCATTATGGACGGTGTCCATATGCTTAGACCACTGATTGGCAGTGACAGGCTTTCCGCACAATAGACAGGGGGCTTTGAGTTCGGAGTTGTGTTTCTTGATACCATCAGGACTCCAGCGGATTTTCGCTGCACGGTAAGCCAGAACCGGTAGTATCTCTCCTTCGACCGGCTGGTATAACTTGGGGTGCCAGCGGCGGAGGTGTTCCTTCATATTTGAGGTCTTATTTCCGCAGATTGGGCATCTTCTGATTTTGACAGGTGAATAGGTGTCCTGAACTTCCTGGATCCGCTCGAAGGCTGGAATGGCTGGTTCGATCGTTGCACTTTGAGCAGGGCGAGGCGTGGAGTCACCCAGGCGCTGGTTATCAATCCAGAACTGATAATCGATCAGGCGGCCGGTTTCATCGGAGATCGCATCGGCCTTCACTGCGATAGGTTTGAATGGTATTTGAATGTTTCCTGATGCTGAATTGACCTTTGAGCGACGGGCGGCCTTCTTTTTCGATGCAGGCTTTCTACGAGAGGATTGAGAGCCATCGTTCTTAGTTTCGTGCTCCTCAGTGTCCTTACCCTTTGTTGAGAAACATTTCGAAATATCAATCTTTTTGCCCGGGTGACTGGTTCTTATATGTTGTTCTAAATGTATTAACCGGAGTTTCTGATGACAGATTGGGCAATTATAAGTTTGAAATATATTCAGGAGTTTGCTCATCCATACGTCCTTCAGCAGTGATGATGTGATGATGGTAGGGTGATATTTTGCTGTAATTAAATGTAATGAGCAAGTTAGTCAAACGGGCTATCAGCCTTTATTCGATGGTCAGCTAACGATTACGATTACTATTCTTGCTTACTTATGGGGGTGGAGCTATATTGAAAATTATATACTTGATACAAAAACGGGTCAAGCCGCAATCCGGTCTGTTTTGTGTCTTTTCTCACTGATGACCTGGTATCAAGGTTATTCAACAAAGATACGTATTTGTAGAGCAATACGTGGGTTCTTGAAACCTATGCCGCCCGGCTGCGTAAACAAAAATAGTGAAACCGGTCTGTGGGCGATATAATAAATTACCATCGCAGCCGGGGATTGTCATCCTACCTTTTCATACGTAGCTCGAAGGATCAAACAGCGGGGGTGGAGCGTGCAGCCATGAGTGCAGTGGTTGAATTGTCCAATCTTGTCAAGAAATACGGCGAGAGGACGGTGGTCGACAATGTCAGCTTTGAGATCCGGCAGGGGGAAATATTCAGTCTGCTGGGCCCCAACGGGGCCGGGAACACTACGATCCGCTCGATGATCTGCGGTGTGGTCCAGCCGACGAGCGGCGAGGCGCGCATCGGCGGATATTCCATCGTGCGTGAACCGATGAAAGCCAAGGCGCTGCTGGGGGTAGTGCCGCAGGAGATCGCCCTTTACGATACGCTCAGCGCCCGCGACAATCTGTTCTTCTGGGGCCGGATGTACGGGATGGAGAGCGCCCGGCTGAAAAGGCGCGTGGAGGAGGTGCTGGAGCTCACCGGCCTGCGCGACCGGGCGAAGGAGCGTATTAAGACCTTCTCCGGCGGGATGAAGCGGCGCATCAACATTGCCGCCGGCCTGCTGCAAGAGCCGCAGATCCTGCTGATGGACGAGCCCACCGTGGGCATCGATCCGCAGAGCCGGCGCGCCATTCTCGATACCGTCAAGGAACTCAACGCTGCCGGCCTGACCGTGCTCTACACCACCCACTATATGGAAGAAGAGCAGGAACTGTCGCACCGGGTGGGGATCCTCGATTACGGGCGCCTGATCGCCC
>JAAYXE010000066.1 GCA_012516075.1 Chloroflexota bacterium
CTGGCGGTTCCACCATTTCCATCTTCAACCGTGTAGGTGAAGGTGTCGGTCCCGGTGAAATCTCTGCCGGCGGTGTAGCGAATGGTGTCACCGCTGATCTCCACGCTGCCGTGCGCCGGCTGGGACACGCCCGCCAGCCTCAGCCTGTCGCCGTCGATATCGCTGTCGTTCTTCAGCACTGCAATGGTCACTGTCTTTCCCTGGATCACCACGGCGCTGTCATCCCGGGCGACCGGCGGGTCGTTGACCGGATTGACCGTGACGGTAAAGGTCCGGCTGAACGTAGCCGCGCCATCCGAGACGGTCACCGTGATCACGGCCTTTCCGCTGGCATTGGGCACCGGCTTGAAGGTCAGGGTGCCGGTCGAGTTCGGGCTTTTGTAGCTGACCTGCGGGTGCGGGATCAGCGCCGTGTTGCTAGATTTTGCCGTGACCGTCAGGGCCTGGTTCTCGCCCGGTCCGGCGGTGATGCCTCTCAGGGTCACCGTCTGCTCGCCGGCATCCTCGTTGATCGTCACGTTGGACAGTGTATCCAGCGTGGGCGGATCGTTGACCGGGCGGACGGTGATGTTGACCTGCCTGGCCTGTGCAGCAGCCGCCTGCCCGTCGCTGGCATTCCAGGTGAAGCTGTCGGATCCGTTATAGTACGCCTGCGGCACGTAGACCAGACCAGCCAGGTCTTCCGCCGGAATGACCGTACCGGCCAGTACGTCCACGCCGTTCAGGCGCAGCACACCATGCCCGGGCAGGGTGACGATCGTCACCGCGGCGAGCGAGTCGCCGTCGATGTCGCTGAAGGCGGCTTCGAACTTGCTCAGAGCGAAGGTGTAGCTCCGGTTTTCGTCTGTTTCGATGCTGATATCGCCGATCACCGGCGCGTCGTTCACCGGGTTGACCGTGACGGTGAAGGAGCGGCTGGTCTCCGCCTCGCCGTCGGATACAGTTACAGTGATGGTTGCCTGGCCGCTGGCATTGGCCGCAGGGGCAAACGTCAGGCTGCCAGTCGAGTTCGGGCTGGTGTAGCTGACCTGCGGGTGCGGAATCAGGGCTGTGCTGCTGGATACCGCCGTGACCGTCAGGGTCTGGTTCTCGCCCGGGCCGGCGCTGATTCCCGTCAGGATCACCGTCTGCTCGCCGGCGTCCTCGTCGATCACCACGTCAGGCAGCTCATCCAGCGTGGGCGGATCGTTGACCTCAGCCACCGTGATCGTGAAGGTCTTCGCCGGGCTGGTGTCCACACCGCCTTTCTCCGTCCCGCCATCGTCCTGCAGTGCAACAGTGATGGTCGCGCTGCCATAGGCTTTGGCCGTCGGCTTGAAGGTCAGGTCGCCGGTTGCCGGGTCGATGGCCGGCAGCTCAGCGAACAGGCCATCGTTGTTCGTGTTGATCAGGAAAGTCAGCGTCTGGCCGGCTTCGTCTGGCGGGCCGGCGCTGATGCCGGTGGCCCACCCGGCGAAGAACTGCGGGGCAGCGCCTGCATCTGCTTCATCCACCGTGATGTCCGCTCCCACTGTGAAGGACGGCGCGTCGTTGACCGGATGGACGGTGATGCTGACCTGCGCGGTGTCCTCCGCAACCGCCTGCCCGTCGCTGGCGTTCCAGGTGAAGCTGTCGGCGCCGTTGAAGTCCGCCTGCGGCACGTAGACCAGGCCGCCCAGGTCTTCCGCCAGGATAACAGCACCGGCCAGCAGGTTCACACCGTTCAGGCGCAGCGCACCGTGTACAGGCAGGCTGTCGATCGTCACCGCGGCCAGCGAGTCGCCGTCGATGTCGCTGAAGGCGGCCTCGAACTGGCTCAGAGCGAAGGTGTAGATCTGATCCTCATCTGTCTCGAAGCTGATATCACTGATCTCCGGTGCGTCGTTCACCGGGTTAACTGTGACGGTAAAGGACCGTTGGATCTCCGCCTCGCCGTCGGATACGGTCACGGTGATGGTCGCTTCTCCGCTGGCATTGGCTGCCGGAGTGAAGGTCAGGCTGCCGCTGGCCTGCGGGCTGGTGTATGCGACGACTGGATCGGGGATCAGGCCTTTGTTGTCCGAGCTGGCGCTGACCGTGAGATCCTGGCTTTCGCCGCCGCCGGCAGTAATCCCGCTCAGGGTTACGATCTGCTCGCCGGCGTCCTCGTCGATCGTCATGTCAGCCGGCTGGTCGAGGGTGGGATCGTCGTTGACGGGGTTGACCGTGATGGTAAAGGTCTGCTCCGCCGATGTGTCCACGCCGCCGTTTGCGGTGCCGCCGTCGTCGCTCAGCGTCACGGTGACGTTCGCCGCACCATAAGCGTCGGGCGCAGGGGTGAAGGTGAGTGTGCCGCCGGTGTCAACCGCCGGTAGTTCTGCAAACAGGTCGTCGTTGTCTGTGCTCAGGCTGAAGGTCAGCTCCTGGCCGTCTTCGTTCTGCGGGCCGGCGCTGATGCCGGTGGCCCAGGCTTCGTAGGTCTGCGGGCCGGCGTCCTCGTCAACCGTGATGTCTGCTCCCGCCGTGAAGGAGGGCGCGTCGTTGACCGGCTGTACGTCGAGTACAACCCGTGCCGCTTCAGACCAGTCCGACCCATCGCTGACCTGCCAGTCGAAACCGTCTTCGCCGGAGAAGTCCGCTTCCGGCGTGTATTTCAACGAGCCCAGATCGGCGGGAGCGATTTCATCGCTGACCGCAACCGCATCTTCACCCAGGCTCAGAACGCCGTGCGCCGGCAGCGCCGTGATGCGCACCGCAGCGAGCGGGTCGTCTTCCACATCGCGATAGGCGTCGTGGTCCGCGAACACGTCCTGGCTGAACGTGTAGGTCGTGTCTTCAAACAGCTCGAGCGTGATCTCATCGACCTCCGGGCTGTCGTTCACGGCATGGACGGTGATGCTCACCTGCGCGGCAGTATCTGCATACGCCAGCCCGTCGCTGAGGTTCCAGGTGAAGCTGTCGGAGCCATGGTAGTCCGCGTCGGGCTCGTAAACCAGTGCCGCACCGGCGGGCAGTTCGGTCCCGGCCGTATCCACATAGAACTCGTTCTGCGGCTCATCCGCGGGGATTACATGCAGCCGGCCGTGCTCCGGCAGGGTGACGATCTGGATCGCTGCCGGCTCGTCGCCGTCCACATCGCTGAAAATCCCTGTGATGTCGCTCTCTTTGAAGGTGTAGTGTTGATCTTCGTCTGTCTCGAGGCTGAGATCTCCGATCACCGGCGGGTCGTTGACCGGGTTGATCTGCAGGTTCACAGTGCCGGATGCGGCCGCATAGGCTGTACCGTCGCTGGCGTTCCAGGTGAAGCTGTCGGCGCCGTTGTAGTCTGCCTGCGGCACGAAGACCAGGCCGTCCAGGTCTTCCGCCGGGATAACAGCACCGGCCAGCAGGTCCACACCGTTCAGGCGCAGGGCACCGTGTACGGGCAGGGTGTCGATCCTGACCTCCGCCGCCGGGACGCTGTCGTTGTGCAGGTAGCTCTGGTTCAGCACGGAGGCGTCCAGGGCCAGGCTGGAGTCCTCGTCCAGGCTCAGGTCAATGTCCAGCATCTCGGGGCTGACGTCGGTCAGCGTGATGGTGAAATCCTGTGTGAGGGTCAGCCCACCGCTGTCCGTGACGGTCACACGCACCCGGTAGCTGTGATCAAGGCGTTCTTCGTAGTCCAGGCTGTCCTTCGCCCGCAGCTCGCTGCCAGCGATCTCGAACAGGGCGTTGTCAGTCTCGTCATCTTCCGGCAGGCTGAAGGTCCAGGTGTCCCCGGCGTCGGGATCTGTGGCGCTGAGGGTGCCTACCAGGGCGCGCGGCCCGGCGTTCTCCGCCAGGGTCAGGTTGTCCAGGGTCAGGCTGTCCGGCGCCTCGTTGACCGCGACGATCATAATGGTGAAATCCTTCTGCAGGATATTCTCGCCGTCCGAGACCTGCAGGGTGATATCGAAGTACTCATCGCCCGTATCGAAGTCGAAAACCCGGGTGGTGAGCAGCTGGTTCCCTTCAACCTTGAAACCATCACCGGAAACCAGGCTGAAGGTAAGCACGCTGTCCTCGTCGGGGTCAGAGGACTGCAGTTCACCGACCAGCGTGCCTGCGGGCAGGTTTTCGGCGACTTTGTGTTCACCGCTCAGGATCAGGTATTTCGGCGGCTCGTTGACATCCTCCAGTTCCACGATGAGGGTCTGTTCAACCATGCCGCCCTGGGCGTCCGTCACACGGATGCGAACCTGGAAGCTGGTCGGGCCGGCCTCATAATCGAATGCGGCAGCGGTCACCAGCTGGTCGTCCTGGATAGTGAACCGCCCGTTGTGCGTGTCGCCCTCGCCGGAGACCAGTTCAAACGTATGCGTATCGACCTGGTCTTCATCCAGGGCGGTCAGCACGCCTACCAGCGTACCAGCAGGCATGTTTTCGGCCACGCGGCTGCTGCTGATCGTGAAACCGGTGGGGGCATCATTCACATCCGTGACGGTGATCGTGAAGACCTGCTCGTAGCTGCCGCCCTGGCTGTCCAGCGCCTGCAGGCGGATGCTGAGGGTTGGCGTGTCTTCAAAGTTGAAGACAGCGGCGGTCTTCAGTTCGTTTCCGTCGATTTCAATGTGGGCGTTATCCGCATCGCCATCGCCGGCCACCAGCGCAAAGGTGTGCGTGTCGCCAGCATCCTGGTCGACGGCTGAAAGGCTGCCGATCACCGTTCCGGCAGGCAGGTTTTCAGCGACCTGGCTGGAGCTGAGGTTGATCGCGGTGGGCGCGTCGTTGCGGTCCTCAACCATAATGGTCAGGATCTGCGCCAGGGTGCCGCCGTCTCCATCGTCCGTCTGGACCTGGATACGGTAAGTGTCCTGCGTTTCATAATCGAAGGCCCTGTTGGTCTTGATCAGATCGCCGTCGATTTCAAAGGCATCGTTATCCAGGTCCTCTCCATCGAGCAGTGAATAGGTAAAGCTGCTGCTGTCGATGTCGGTGGTGGACAGCTGCCCGACCACCGTACCGGCGGGTTCGTTCTCAGCGACTGTGGCCGGGGTCAGCGCGATGTCGATGGGGGCGTCGTTGACCGGAGCAACGGTAATCCGGGCGCTGAGGGTCTCGGCGCTGAAGGCTGTACTGCCGCCGTTGACGGTCACATCAGCGGTCTCGCCGCTGACGCCGTAGGTGCGGTCCCAGCCGCGCAGGACCAGCTCGAACGTGCCGTTGAGGTCAGGAGCCGGGACAAAGCGCAGGCGGGTGTTTTCATCACTGGCCAGCAGACGCGCTTCCGTCTCACTCGGGCTGCCCAGGTCATACCAGGTGTTCCCGCCGTCGAGCGAGTACTGCCAGCCGCTGTCCGGAGCGGCGATCACCGCCACGCCCTCCAGGGCGCCCTGATCGGCATCGGTCATGCGGTCCCCGCCGGATGCCAGCAGGCTGGAGATCAGCGTCCCGGGGTTCTCATCGTCTGGGGTATCCTCGAGGATGCCATCGAGCAGCAGGGGTTCTTCACCGGTCAACAGAGGGGCGTCGTTGACCGAATTGATGGAGATGGTGAAGGTCTGCTCGGGGGAGCGGTTCTGCCCGCCGCGCTCGGTGCCGCCGCTGTCCTGCACGACCAGGCGCAGAATGGCGATGCCGAAGGCGTCCTGGGCGGGGGTGAAGGTCAGGTCGCCCTGCGGGCTGACGGCAGGCGGAACGGCGAACAGATCGGGGTTGCTGTTGGCGGTGAAAATAAACTCAAGCGTCTGGTCGCTTTCGTTGGCCGGCCCAACGCTGAGACCGGTGGCCCAGCCGTTCACGATCTGCGGGCCAGCATCCTCGTTGATGTTGATGTTGGCGCCTTTCACAAAGGACGGCGCGTCGTTCACAGACTCCACCTGCAGGATAAGCGTCTCGGAAGCGGTCAGCGCTCCGCCGCTGCCCGTGCTGCCCTGGTCGCTGGCCTGCAGGGAAAGCGTGACGCTGCCGAAGAAGTCGGGATCGGGATGGTAGAGCAGTCCGTCGAGGCCGGCGTTGATGGCATCCAGCGCACCCTGGAAGGTCATCTCACCATCGGCCAGGCCATCTCCTTCGGAGAAGGTCAGTCCCGCCGTGCTGGCCAGGCTAATTGTCCCGTCGGAGACCGCCAGGCTCACCAGCAGTTCTTCCCCGCCGGCGTCAACGTCCTGCAGCGTCAGGCCGTTCAGGGTAAGTTCCTGGTCTTCCAGGGTGGTCGGGTCGGCAGGCAGGTTGAAGACCGGCGCGTCGTTCACCGCCTCGACCGCAATAACAAGCGTGTCCTGGGCGGTGAGCGAGGGGCCACCGGCAGGTCCCAGGTGCCCCAGGTCATCGGTCAGGATGGTCAGGCTGGCAGAGCCGTTGAAGTCGCTGGCAGGGGTAAAGGTCAGTCCGTCGAGGGCTGCGTTGATGGCGTCCAGCGTGCCTTCGAAGGTCATCTCGAGATCGTCCAGGCCGTCGCCGGTTGAGAAGGTCAGCCCATCCACACGGCTCAGGCTGAGGCTGCCGTTTACAGCCGTCAGCGTAACCTGCACGGGCAGATCTTCAGCATCGTCATTGACGACGATCTTCTGGTCACCCGCGAACACCAGCGAGGTGTCTTCGAGCGTGCTCAGGTTCAGGTCCGCTGGCAGGGTATGAACCGGGGCATCGTTGACCGGCTCGACCACGATGGTAAGGGTTTGCTCGAAGCTGTCCGCGCCGCCGTTCTCGGTCCCGCCATCATCGCTCAGGGTGATGGTGACCGCCGCCGTGCCGTGTTTCCCGGGGGCAGGCGTGAACGTCAGCTCACCGGATTCGTCCATCGCCGGCAGCGCGATAAAGAGTTCTTCGTTGTCTGTGCTGAGGCTGAAGGTCAGGGTCTGGTCCGCCTCGTTTGCCGGACCGGCTGAGATATCGTAAGCCAGGCCGGGGAAGATCTGCGGGCCGGAGGATTCCGACACGGTCACCGTGCTCTGGCTGAGCTGGAAGCCGGGGGCGTCGTTGACGGAGGTTACCTGCAGTGTAAGCGCCCCGGAGGCCGACTTTGGACCGCCGCTGCCCGTATTGCCCAGGTCGCTGACCTGAAAGCTGAAGCTGACGTCACCGAAGAAATCCGGCTCGGGAACGAAGCTCAGGCCCTCCAGGGCGGCGTTGATATCATCCAGGCTGCCCTGGAAGGTCATGTCACTGTCGGCCAGGCCGTCACCTTCTGAGAAAGTCAGATGATCCGTGCCGCCGAGGCTGAGGGTGCCGCTGTCGACGGAGAGGGTCATCTCCAGAGGACTGCTTCCGGCATCCACATCGCCCACGACCAGTCCGCTGAGGTCCAGGGATTGGTCTTCGAGCGTGGTGGTCTGCGGAGGCAGGCTGCTGAAGAACGGCGCATCATTGACCGCCACGACGTTGATGCTGACGGTTTTCTGCGCACCGAGCGGGCCACCGCCCGTGTGTCCCTGGTCGTTCACCTGGATGCTCAGGCTGGCTGGGCCGCTGTAATCCGCTGAGGGGATGAAGGTCAGGCCGTTGAGAGCCGCGTTGATGGCTGTCAGTGTGCCCGTGAAGACCATCTGGCCGTCATCCTGGCCGTCACCTTCCGAGAACGACAGTCCAGTCGTGCCGCTCAGCGTGATCACGCCGTTCACGGCGCTCAGGGTGACGCTGATCGGGTTATCGCCCGCATCATCGGTGACCGACAGGCGGCGCCCGTTGGAGAAGACCAGGGGGGTGTCTTCGGCGCTGGTCTGCGTTCCCGGCGCGGTGATGACCGGTGCATCGTTGACCGGGGTGATTTCGATCGTGAAAGTCTCAGGCTCCGTGGCGTCCACACCACCGTGAGCCGTGCCGCCGTCATCGCGCAGCACAACCGTGATGACCGCCGTTCCGTACGCATTGGGGGCGGGCGTAAAGGTCAGGCTGCCGGTGGCCGGGTCGATTTCTGGCGGAACCGAAAACAGGTGGCCGGCATCCGTGGTCAGTTCGAATGTCAGGGTCTGGCCGGATTCGTCATCCGGGCCTGCGGAAATATTCGCAGCCCATGCGTCGAAGGACTGCGCCGGGGAGTCTTCGGGGACTGTGATGTCCGTTCCCATATCGAAGGACGGGGCATCGTTGACCGCGTTGACCGTGACCGTGAACGACTTGATGGTCTCGGCCTCACCATCGGAGACGGTGACTGTGATCAATGCCTCTCCGCTGGCATCTGCCGCAGGGGTGAACGTCAGGGCGCCTGTGGCAGCCGGGCTGGTGTAGCTGACCGCCGGATGGGGGATCAGGCCAGTGTTGTCCGAAACGGCGCTGACCGCGAGTTCCTGGCTTTCGCCGCCTCCAGCGCTGATGCCGGTCAGGTTCACAAGCTGCTCACCGGCATCTTCGTTGATCGTCATGTCATCCGGCTGGTCGATGGTTGGATTGTCGTTGACCGGGTTCACCGTGATGGTGAAGGTCTGCGGCGCGGAAGTGTCCAGGCCCCCGTTTTCAGTGCCGCCGTCATCGCTCAGGACGACCGTCACCGTCGCCGCACCGTTTGCATCAGGAGCGGGGGTGAAAGTCAGGTCGCCGCTGGCCGGGTCAATGGCCGGCAGCACAGCGAACAGCGCATCGTTATCGGTGCTGATGTTAAAGGTCAGGTTCTGGCCGGCTTCATCCGCCGGGCCAGCGCTGATGCCGGCAGCCCAGCCTTCGAAGGACTGTGGTCCGGCGTCTTCGTCTACCATGATGTCCGCCCCTTTCGTGAAGGACGGCGCATCGTTGACCGGGTTGACCGTGACCTTGAAGGTCTTCTGGATCGAGTCCTCGCCGTCAGAGACTTCGACTGTGATCACAGCCTCCCCGCTGGCGTCTGCCACAGGGGTAAACCTCAGGGTGCCGGTGGCATCCGGGCTGGTGTAATCGACGGCTGGGTCGGGTATCAAACTGGTGTTGTCCGAGCTGGCAGTGATGGTCAGGTCCTGGGTCTCGCCGCCGCCGGCGCTGATGCCGGTCAGGTCTACGGTTTGCTCAACGGCATCTTCATTGATGGTCACGTCCGTCAGGTCGTCCAGGGTGGGATCGTCGTTGATTGAGTTAACGGTCACTGTGAAGGTCTTATCGATCGAATCCTCCCCATCCGAGACGGTGACCGTGATCACTGCAGAGCCATGAGCATCTTTTACAGGAGTGAAGGTCAGGATACCGCTGGTATCCGGGCTGGTGTAGGCGACGTCCGGATCAGGAATCAGGCCGGTGTTGCTGGAAACAGCCGTGACCGACAGCTCCTGGATCTCCAGGGGGCCGGCGGTGATCCCGCTCAGGGTTACGGTCTGTTCAGCAGCGTCTTCATCGATCGTCAGGTCCGTTATGTCGTCCAGTGTGGGGGCGTCGTTTACCGGGTTGATGATGATCGTGAAGTTTTTGGTTGTCTCGGCATCGTCGGAAGGGTCTTCCGGCGTACCGTAGTCGTCTTTGAGGGTCACCGTGACAATCGCCTGCCCATAAGCATCCGGTGCAGGGGTAAAAGTCAGGGTGCCGTCGAGGGCGATTTGAGGCTGGACGGAGAACAGGTCTTCATTGTCATTACTGGTGACGAAGGTCAGCCCGTGGCCGCTTTCATCCTCCGGCCCGGCGGAGATACCGGTTACCCAACCGGCAAGGGACTGCGGACCGGAGTCTTCGTCCACGATTGGTTCATCGCCCAGCGTGAATACAGGCGGGTCGTTTACCGGGTTCACCGTGATGGTGAAGATTTGTGGCTCGGAGGTGTCTACTGCGCCAGGTGCGCCGGTACCGCCATCGTCGCTCAGGATAACCGTCACCGTCGCCGCACCGTGAGCATCGTCCGCCGGCGTGAAGGTCAGGTCGCCGCTGATCGGGTCGATGGCGGGCAGTTCAGCGAACAGGGCATCGTTATCGGTGCTCATATCGATGGTCACGACCTGGCCGGCTTCATTATCGGGGCCGGCCTTAATCGTAGCCCAGTTGGGGTACGTCTTCGCTCCGGCGTCTTCATTCACCACGATGGCCTCGCCCGGGATGAAGACCGGGGCGTCGTTTACCGGGCTGATGGTGATGCTGACCTCCGCCGGCTGCAGCGCGTAATCGTTGTGGTCGCGCGCATTCCAGGAGAAAACATCAGAGCCGAAATAATCCGCATCCGGCCGGTATACGAGCTCATCCAGGTCTTCCGCAGGGATCTCCTGGTCCACGACCACCGGGACGCCCGCTAACCGCAGCTCACCGTTGTCCGGCAGGCTGGTGATGCGGATGGCCTGCAGCGTGTCGCCGGCGTCAGCCAGATCGAAGAAAACAGCCGTAAAGTCATCCAGGTTGAAGGCAATGTCCGTGTCTTCCAGGGTGGTTTTGCTCAAGCCCGAAATTGCTGGCAGGTCATTGACTGGGGCGATGTACAGGCTGACGGTGGCGGAAAGGCCTGCATAGGCATCCCCGTCGCTGCCGTTCCACTTGAAACTGTCGATCCCGAAATAGTTGTCATGAGGGGTGTAGGTCAGATCGCCCAGCTCGCCGGCCAGGATTTCCTGGTCCAGATAAACCGGGGTGCCGCGCAGGGCAAGCACGCCGTTCACAGGTAAGGCTGTGATTTTGATCTTTTTCAGGCTGTCGCCGTCGGCATCGCTGAAGTGGGCCATAAAATCATCGATATGGAAGCCCAGTCCGGTGTCCTCGTCGAGCTGGCGGCTGAAGCCGGTCACCAGGGGAGCGGCGTTCAGGTCAATTACAGTGATGTCACGAGATACCTGATTGTGGAAGCTGTCCGCCTGGCCCTGCAGGGTGAAGGTTACCATTCGTGGGGTTTCGTCGGGGTTTGCACCGGTTTCAAACGTAATCGCCCGCAGCAGAGCCTGGATGGCCTGCGGGGTGGCGTCCGGAACCAGGCGCAGCTCCAGCGGTTCTTCTTCAGACGTACCGCCGCTGTAGGTGGCGATGACTTTTGGGGCCCCGTTGGCGTACAGCACGAACACACCGCTCGACAGGCTGATATCGCCCTGCGGGGTGACGGCAAGGACATCATTCTCCTGCCAGGTACTGCCCAGGGTGACGGTCAGCGTCCAGCCGCTGTAATTGATCACATCCCCCATGAAGACCGCATCCTCGTCGATCTGCACCACCCCATCGCCTTCCTTATACTCCAGGGGGTCTGCTGCCAGTGTGATGGCGGGGTGCAGGAACTCAAAGGCACCCACATCGCAGGCGGTGCCGGAGGGGCGTGCGATGCCGCGCTGGTCGAATTCGTCTCCGTCTCCGCAAATACCGCCGTCGAAAGCTGTGCTGCCGGGCTTCAGAGCGTGTGTGAGGGTCGGCCCGCCGTTGTCGGCCAGCGGGCCCAGCACATCACTGAGCACATCATAGGACATGTTGGACCCATCTACGCTGAAACCATCCGAGGAGTTGGCGACAAACAGGCTGTTCGTGGATGAAACCGCGCCGCTCTCCACCCACAGTCCGGGGCGCGCGCTGTGCGCGGCACTGTTGGCCGCGACCGTGCTGCTCTGCAGGGTCAGCTCAGCGCTTTCCGATATCCAGGCCGCGCCTCCGCCGCCGACTTCGCTGCCGGCATGGTTGCCGGACAGCGTGCTGGTATGGATGGCAGCGGCGGCTGAACCCGCCAGCGCCAGGCCGCCGCCGCTGAACGAGGCCGTGTTGGCGCTGAGCAGGCTCTGGTTGAGTGTGAGCGTTCCTCCGGCCAGGTACAGGCCGGCGCCGCTGGAGGCCCGGTTGGCGTGCAGGGTGGACTTTTTAATATCCACAACTCCGCCCTTCTGGTACATCCCGCCGCCGGTGGTGGAGGCCAGGTTCTCCGCAATCCGGCTGCCGCTCAGATTCAGCGTGCCGCCGTCGAAAAAGATGCCGCCGCCGCGGCGGGCGGTGTTGGTGCCGCCGGAGGCGCCAATCTGGCTGTCCGTGATGGTGAGAGAGCCTGCACCGGCGAAATAAACGGCGCCGCCGTCCTGAGCGGCTGTGTTCTCCAGGAAGGTGGAGTTCTCAATGCTCAGGTTCCCGGCGCCGGAATATACCGCCCCGCCGTGATAAGCACTGTTCTCCTGCAGTGTGACATTTTTCAGGATGATCTGAACGGCCGGGTCTGCGGCGAGAATGGCGCCGCCGTTTCCGGTCCCGGCATTACCGTTTATAAGGGTCAGATTCTCGAAGGTCACCTGTGAGCTGCCGGAAACGGTGAAGATGCGCCCGGCTCCGCCGGCGTCGATCACTGCCGCCGCACTTTCCGGCCCCCTGATCGTCACGCTGCTGTCGGTGATGGTGAGGGGGAAGGTTTCCGTGGAGCTGCTGTAAGTCCCTGCAGCGAGGACGATCGTATCCCCGCTCTGGGCCTGGGTGAGCGCATAGGTGATCGACCTGCAGGGGCTTTCTGTACAATCACCTGCGTCGGTGCCAGCCGGATCCACGAGCAGCGTGGGGCCGGCTTGGGCCAGGGCCACCTGGCTGACAGGCAGGCCAGGCAGCATGGCTGCCAGCAGCACAGGGATGAGCAGGAAACGGGTCGTGAAGGATAAGCGGCAGGAAAGGTAAGCGGTCATTGCGAATCCTCGAATTAAATTTAGCGACAGGCGCGCTGATGGATGGATAGATAGATAGAGTTGGGTCCAGTTCGAGGATATGAAATTCGCGCAGAAACAGGTGTAAAACGGATGTGACAAATGGGTTAAGTAGACATAAAAAAATCCCCGTTTTTACGGGGACTGGCAGTATTGAACCACTGAAACGCCGAGATTTATAGAGGCGCTGAGGTGGTGGAACACGGATTAACGCGGAGAAAGCAGATCACGCGGATGGTTTGACTTATCTGGAATTTATGGCTTCAGGATCTCAAACGCTCCTCAGCGCTTTAAATTTAAACCACTGAGGCACAGAAAAGGGCTGAGGCGCTGAGGAGACAGAAATCTTCAGCGCCTCAAAAGTTCATCAGCCTTCTGCGTTCTCCTTCCTTTCCGTGTCCCGCCTGCCTGCAGCCTCCCAGGCCTGCAGCAGTTCGCGGTTGTGCGGAACAGCCTGCAGATAGGACCGGCGCTGGGAGGGGTCTTCGATCTGCGCGGCAGCGTCTTGAATCAACTGCACGCCGCGCTGCAGCACATCCCCGGCGCGCGGGTCGCCCAGGCGCTGCAGCACGAGAAAACAGGTCAGGAAAATGCGCGCCGGCTGGTCGAAACCCTCCACCCCCTGCGCCTCGATATACGTCAGGGTCTGATCCACCAGTTCCTGCGCCGGCTGCAGTTTGTCCTGTCTCAGGTAAGCCAGCGCCAGCGCCGCCTGGCTTTCGACCGTCTCGCGCGGCTCACCCAGTTCCTTGCGGATGCGCAGGGCCTGTCCAAAAACGTCTGCGGCCTGCTCCAGCAGCCCCTGAGCCAGGTAGACGAAGCCCAGGGCGTGCAGAGACCAGGCTTCCTCTGAGGGGAGCTCGTTCTCACGGGTCAGTTCCAGAGAGAGCTGCCCGTGCCGGGCGGCTTCTTCGATATCCCCGAGCTCAAGGAAATATGTACATAAATTGAAAAGGCTGTGGGCTTTGCCCTGAGGGTCATTGAAGCCGATATTGAGCGCCAGAGACTCCTGAAAAAAGGCGTAAGCGCCTTCATAATCGCCCACCAGCAGGCGGCCGTGGCCGCTGTTGACGATGGCGAAGCGCTCCACCATGCGGTCGCCAATTTCGCGCGCTGTCTGCAGCGAGCGGGAATGATAATCCTGGGCGCGGCTGAACTGGTAGCGGTACAGGGCCAGGTTGCCCAGATTGTCCAGCGAACTCACTTCGAAGGAGCGGTGGCCGATCTCGCGGCAGATCCGCAGCCCGTCCAGGTAATACGCTTCCGCCCGGGCATACTGCCCCATGGCCACCGAGACGATGCCCAGGTTATTGGATGCCCGGCCCTCGCCCAGGCGGTCGCCGATCTCACGGCTGAGCAGCAGAGAGCGAGTGTAGTATTCCTGGGCGGCGGCGTACTCGCCCAGGTTGAAGCTGGCGCCGCCCAGGTTGTTGATGGCCATCGATTCACCCTGGCGGTCGCCGAGCTCGATGTAGCGCTGCAGGGCTTCGGCAAAAAATGTGCGCGCCTGCCCCGGGTTCCCGGCGTAATAGGCGCTCAGCCCCATCGCCCGCAGGGTCCTGGCTTCCACGGCGGTCCAGCCGTGCTCCTGTGCGACCTGCAGCGCATGGCCAGCGAGCTGCGAGGCCTGCTCAAAATTGCCGCTGCGCAGGTACACGGCGGACTGCATCAGAGCGCTCTCGGCATCGGCATGCGCGTTCCCGGTGCGCCCGGCGAGCTCACCGGCCTGGCGGGCATAATCCATGGCCGCCGGGTAATCGCCCATATTGAAGGCATATTCAGCCTGGCGCAGCGCGACCGTGGTCTGGCGCTCCGGGTCTTCGAGCCGGGCGGCCAGGCCGGCCAGTGCCTGCAGGTCTGCGAGCTGCTGCTCGCGCGCGCCGATCAGGTCGGCCACTCTTTCGCGCTCGAGGAGAACATCGAACCGCCCCGGCAGGTCGTCCGGAGACAGAAGCTGCAGGGCCTGGCTGAACGCTCGCGCCGCCTCCACGCCGGCATACTGGCGGCCTGCGCGCCGGCCGGCGCGCAGGTACCACTGCGCCGCCCGGGAAACCTCACCCCCCTGTTCGTAGTGCTCGGCGATGAGCATGGAGAATTCGTCCTGCCGGTGGGTGCGCTCGGTCATCTGCTCCAGCCAGCGCGCCGCCTGCAGGTGATAGTTCCGGCGGTGCCGTTTGAGCAGGCTGTTGTAGGTGACATCGCGCAGCAGAGCATGTTTGAACAGATACTCCACCGTCTCGTCGAAGGTGGACTTCTCACGCTGAAAGACCATCTCGCGGGCGCGCAGCCCCGGCAGGATTTCGGCTGCCCGCTTCGGTGGTTCCACCCGCCCCGGATCGGCGGAAGCCAGGGCGTCCACCGCCTGGTCCCAGAAGATGCGCCCGATAACCGCGCCGCGCTGCAGGCAGGCGCGCGCTTCCGGTTCCAGGCTGTCGAAACGGGCCTGCAGCACGCCGGTCAGCGTGGGCGGCGTGCGGATCGTATTCAGGCGGCTCACCTCCACCCGCCAGCGCCTTTCCCCGGTGCGAATGACGCCGTCATCGATCATCATGCGAATCATTTCTTCAATGAAGAAGGGGTTGCCCTCGGCGGCGTCCACCACCAGATCCTTCACAGGCTGCTGCTCCGGCTCTGCCACCTTCTGCAGGATCTCTTCCACCAGCAGACGGCTCTCCCGCAGCGAGAGCGGCTGCAGTTCCAGGCGGGTGTGGAAGAGCAGCCCCTCGCCCCAGTGTGGGCGGCGTTCGTAGAGCGCCGGCCGGGCAGCGCCGATCACCAGCACGGGAGACTCCGCGAAGGAGGCCTCCAGCAGGTTGAGCAGATCCAGGGATGAAGAGTCGGCCCAGTGCAGATCTTCGAGCAGCACAACCACCGGGTTCTGTGCAGCCAGGGCTCGAAAGTAACTGCCCATGGCTGACAGTGCCCGCTCGCGAAGACCGCCCGCATCAGATCCGGAATCACCTTCATCGAGCTCGAAACCCAGCAGGCGACCGGCGTCGAGGGCCTGCTGGCGCGTCTGCGGACCTTCACCCAGTGCAGCGGCAAAGCCGGTCTCCAGCTTCTGGCGCACCTCGGCCGGCGGGTCGCTGTCGGTGATCTGGAAGCGGCCGGAAAACAGACTGCGCAGCACGGCATAAGGCGTGTTCTGCAGCGCCGGGTACGCCCGCCCTTTGAAATAATAGGCCACCTCCTGGCGCAGTTCCACCCAGTTGTCGAACTCGTAGAGCAGGCGCGACTTCCCCAGACCGGCCTCGCCCACCAGGGTCACCACCTGACACCGGCGGTCCTCCACCAGGCTGAAGAAGGCCTCCTGCAGGCGCTGCAGTTCCCCCTGGCGCCCGATCATGCGCGTCTCCACGCCCTCAACCCCGCGGCGCCCCATGCGGAAGGCGCGCGGTTTGGCGCGCAGCACCAGATAGGCCTGCACGGGATCGCGGATGCCTTTCAGCGTGAGGGGCTCCAGGGGTTTTACGTCAAACAGCCCGCGCACATGAGAGTATGTATCGTGTGTGATCAGGATTCCGTTGTCCGGCGCGGCGCTCTGCAGGCGGCTGGCAAGGTTCACAGTCTCTCCGACAGCCACAAACTGGCCGCCCAGGGTGCCGGTCACCACCGGGCCGGTGTGTATACCTACACGCATTTTGAGATTCGTCCCCGGCGTAAGGCTGTTGAGGGCCTGCAGTTCCTGCACCATCTCCTGGGCTGCCAGGATGGCCCGCTCGGGATCGTCTTCATGCGCTTTAGACAGCCCGAAGACGGCCATGACCGCATCACCAATGTACTTTTCCACTACTCCCAGGCGGCGCTCGATACAGCCGCGCCAGAGCCCGAAGTAAGCGTCCATCAGCTCGCGGGCATCTTCCGGGTCCATCTGCCCGGTCATCCGGGTGAAGTCGACAAGGTCGGAGAACAGCACGGTCACCAGCCGGCGCTGCTCGCGCACAGCGTTCTCTTCCAGCTCCGCCAGGCGGGCGCGCAGCGGCGCCAGCGCAGCTTCCACCACTGCATCCCCCAGGGCAGCGCGCTGGTTTTCAAGTGCAGACATCGCCTGCATTAAATTGGCGATCTCGGACTGGGACTCCATGGCGGCCTTTCTGTTTTTTGCTCCCCCTGCATTTCACTCCTGGAGATTTAATTATAGATCAGATTGATCACAGGATCAATCACCGCCCGCAAAACGATCCTGTGCTGCGGGGTTCTCTCGCAGCCAGACCCAGACGGTCTCCGGCTGCACGGTCTCCTGGACCACTTCAACCAGGTGGTCGGTAATACGATTCAGATCCACCTCGCTGCGCAGGGCGTTTCCCAGCCGGGCAACAGCCTGTTCTGCGTTGTAGCGCCGGCGGTAAAACCGGAGATCGATCATGAGCTGGATGCGCCGGCGCAGGGGTGTGAACAGGGCGGCCAGCAGCATGGTGGTGGCGACCGTCGCCAGCGACGACCCGGCGCCGCCGCTGAGGCCGGCGATGGCCTCCTGCAGCACCAGCACGCCGCCCAGATATACCAGGCCCAGCATCAGGGAGAGCAGCCCGTATACCAGGGTGCGGTTGATGAGCAGGTCGATATCCCACAGGCGGTTGTGCATCACAGCCATGGCGATCGACAGCGGCAGGATCAGAATCGCCAGCGCAGAGAGACCGTCGAGCGCCATGGCCAGGATGGTGCCGGGCGCGGCCCGCTCGGGGAAAATGTATCGGGGATGACGCTCAGGAACAGGATCGACAGCACCGTGATGTGCAGCCCGAACAGCACCCACTTGGTCTGCTGGCGCTGAGCGGGGCTGGAGACGCGCCGGAAGCGGTATACCTGGGCCCACAATCCGGTTCCGAACAGCCCCAGGATGAGGGGAAACTGCAGCTCCAGCGGCCAGGTGCCCATATTGAACGGCGAATAGGGATCGATGTAGTAGGGGAGCTGGGTCATCACCCATGCCAGAGCCATCCAGCGCGTCCAGCCGGGGACGAAACGCCCGGTGGGAAACAGGTACAGCATGCAGGCGAACAGCACCCACCCGGCTGAGCTGCCCAGGTCGACGATCCAGCGCCATACCGGGCTGGCGTATCCCAGGCCATCGACCAGTTCGGTGATGAAGACGCCAAAGAAGACCAGGGTCAGCGATACATACCAGGCCATGGCCTCCTTCGGGCGGCGCAGAAAAATCAGCACGGCAGCTGCCAGGCAGATTAATGAAAAACCCGCCGAAACAACGATGCTCTGCAGGGCGTAGAACTGCAGCGAGAGCCCCTGTTCACTCAGGCGCTGCGCCACGTCGAGCATCACCTGATCGGGAGCACAGACCGCCTCGCTTAGGCAGGGAACGGTCATGCGCTCATACCCGACCGGTATGCTGATCACCAGGGCCACCAGCGAGATGCCCGCTGCCAGTACCCAGACCACCTGGGCTGCGGCAAGCCAGATGCCGTGCATACGGACGCTGCCGGAGAGGTAATATTTTCGTGAAGGTAAGGTCGTCTGCATCGTTCAATCGATCCCCATGTGAACGTTTTCGCCGATTCTATTCACCGGGCGTTCTGTTACCGTTACGGTGTGCGTTACGGGCGGACTGCATAATTAAAAAGGTAAGCCTGAGGCCCCCGGGCACAAGCTGTCAGGCTCATGCCGCGCGACCTCAGGCTTACCTGTCGAGGGACCCGCACCCCGTTTCGCCCCTCGATGAGGATATTATCCAGCGCCTGTCAGCGCAGCAGGTTCTGGATACTCATACCCCACGCAAACGGATAGGGATACAACATTGCCGCCGGATCCCTGCGCTTTTCAGACCGCAGGGAGCGGTCCACCGGCTTCTGGTTCTGGCGCGCCTGTTCTGCCGGATGATGTGAGGCGGCCTGGAGCAGGAGCGCCCGCCCGTTGCGGCTGGGCCTGTGACTTCTGGCCCAGGCCTTCAGGTTGCCCTGAACATAGCGATCAAATGCTTCCATTACATTCCACCTTACATGCCGATTCCTATCGACAGCGGAGCCTGTTTGCTCACTCAGGCTGCCGGCCGGTTTCCGTTGAATCATTTCCGCAGGCAGAACGGGAAGCCATCCCACCCTGCGGGGAGGAGAAAACATGAAAGGCCGAATGCCCTGTCATGCTGTCTCGCAGTCAGATCTGGCTGTCAGCCAACATGCCGGGGGTCCACATGGAAAGGTTGTTGCGCCCCTTGTTGTATAAATTACAACTATACGTGCGATTTGGTTCAGTTTAAAATGCGCAAATTTGTTCTGTAATGAGACCTGAACCGCTGAGGCGCTGAATAAGAATGAAACGCTGAAACCATTCGTCCCTTCAGCGCCTCAGTTCTCTCAGTGCTTCAGTGGTTCAACAGCTTCCGTACGGTGAAGACGAGCAGGCCCCCCAGTACGAGCCAGATGACCCCCAGGATGAGCGCCAGCAGCCCCAGGGGCCCCCGCTCGGCAGCGGGCTGCGCGGGACTGCCCTTGACGAGTTCCTGTGCATCTCGTCCGGCGGCGGCCAGGCGCGGCCCATCCGCCGGCTGTGTGGGGA
>JAAYXE010000067.1 GCA_012516075.1 Chloroflexota bacterium
CCCGGGGCCAGGGGCACCACCGGCACGTCGCCGGGGCGCACCATGTGACCGTCCTGATAAGCCCACTCAATCACGGCGGCATCGGAGGTCGCGTAGGCGATCTCGCGCTCCAGGGCGGCTTTGGTCTCCGCCTTCTGGGTGGCCACCGCCTGCACCTGCTCGTATTCGTTCGTCAGCCGGCGCAGCTCGGCCATGCGGCTGTTGAAATCCATCACCAGCATGGCCAACACCGCCAGCCCCACAATCAGGGCTGCATACTTCCAGTTGAACAAATGCACCTTCATCGGTCAGACCTGTTCTTTGCTAATGTTGTCCTTACCGGCACGCAGCCTCTTGAGGTCCATTTTACCACGCACCGCTGTCAATCAACGCATGCAAGTTTTATGCCTCATTTCACAGCCGGATCAACAACTGTTAATCAGATCTTAGCATCGCGGCTGAAACGCGGGCCCTTTTTGATCGTTTTACAGGCTGGGAGAGAAGTTCTCTTTCGCGGTGTGTTCCGAACGGTACCGGCTGACGAAAACAACAGGAAATGTGATTCCATGAGCAACGAGCCCATCAACAGCAGAATAATTGCCTCCACGCTGCTGTGGTTTGCCCGGGTTTCCAGCGTGGTCACTATCAATATGCTTATCTTCTTCCTGTGGGGCGATTCCCTGTTTGTTTCCCTCCTGGATATCCGTGAGTGGATCGGTTTTCTGTTCTTCCCCTGCGGTGTGGTCTTCGGTATGCTGGTCGCCTGGCGGCATGAAGGGTTCGGCGGGCTGATCACCGCCCTGAGCCTGGCAGGTTTCTACTTTGTGTACGGGCTGGCCGTGCAGGGCAGGTTTCCGCAGGGCTGGGCCTACCTGCTCTGCTCGGCGCCCGGCCTGCTGTTCCTGTTCTGCCACCTGCTGGAAATGCGCCTCGCCCGAACACAGCCGCTCCCGCAGGGGATGATCCACCCCCAGGTCGGTGGAAACACAAAACCCCTCTCTAACTGACGAGAGGGGCTGTGATGCCGAAGGTGGGATTTGAACCCACACGAGGGAACCCTCACTGCGCCCTGAACGCAGCGCGTCTGCCAGTTCCGCCACTTCGGCTTGCGGACGTTATTTTACCTTGAATTCCCCATTTGTCAACCTTTGTTAAGCAGTCCTTTTTGAAGTCAGTCTGCTTTGCAAGTCATGCTCTGCATGTCAGGCTCTGCATGTCAGGCTGCGTGAGAGGCTTCATTTAATTACATCCATCATTCCGGGCCAGGGCATGAACGGCGTTCTTCCTGATACCAGGTCCGCCCGCCATTTCCCCTGAAATTAACCATCCGGCACGATATATGCATCTTTTGTTACAGGCCGCCCGGGCAGCCGCAGGGCGGCCGTACAGTCAATTTTCCCGCGTTCCCGCGGCATGCTATAATGGATTCCTGGGCAAAAAAAGATGAGCATGTTCCTCAGCCAGGTCCTATCCCTGCTTACTGAACCCGCCGGAAGCCTCACTTATCATCTGGTGCTGGCATTTTCTATTGCCTGGGCTTTCCAGGCAGCGCTGGCCCTGCCCCGCTTCGCAGAATCTCGTCCGGCCCGCCGCCTGGCGTTTGGCCTGGGGGTGCTCCTGCTGCTGCGCGTCGTCCTTTTCATCGCCGCACTGCTGGGCTCTCAGGGACTGATCAACACCAGCGTGGTGCTGCCGCTGCTCGACCGTGCTGTGACCCTGCTGGGGCTGGTGGTGATCGTCTGGCTGTGGGCATTCCCCACCGCCGCACGTTCCGCCGACACCGCTGTGCTGCTCCTGGGGCTGCTCACCCTCACAGCCGCCGTGCTGGGGATCATCTGGTGGCAGCAGCAGGGCGTTTCATCGCCGTTTAATCCCACGCCGGTGGCCAGCGGCGCGGAGATCTACGCCCTGGTGCTGCTCGCGCTGGGGATTCTCCTGCTGGCTGCCCGCCGGCAGGCGGGCTGGCTGCTGGGCCTGCCGGCGCTGATCCTGCTGGTGCTCGGCCATGCCGGGCAGCTCTGGCTGCTGGATCTGCAGGGCGATTACCCCGGCGTGGTGCGCCTGGCGCAGATCCCCGCTTACGCCCTGCTGGCGCTCCTGCCGCAGCGCATTCTGCTCTACCGCGCCGAACTGGGGGAGGCCGAAATTGAAGCCGCTCCGGCGGCAGAGACCACCGCCGGCGACTGGGCTGCCGCTGCCCTGCTCTCCCTTTCTGAGACCGAAGATGAAGAGGCGCGCTCGCGCGCCCTGGCCCGCGCCCTGGCGCACCTGCTCCCCGCAGATCGCGCCATTCTCATCCGCACTCGCGGCGGGCAGCCTGCCTTTCCGGTCGCGGCCGCCTACGACCGGGTCAGGGGCCAAAGCCTGAACTTTACCTCCCTGGATGTCTCCCAGATTCCGAAAATCAGCGCCGCTGCGGAAGACGGCCGCAGCCTGCGCTTAAACCCGCTGAATGCCGACCCCGACCTGCTCGGCATCGCCCGCCTGCTGGACGTCAGCCCCACGTTCGGCCTGCTGGTGGTGCCGGTCCCGCCCTCCGCCGGCCTGGACCTGCTGGCCGGGCTGTTCCTTGCGCCGGAAGGGCGCGGGGAATGGAGCGTGGAGGATGAAGACCGGGCGGCCCGCCTGCTGGCGGCCCTGCTGCGCCTGCCGCCAGGCGCAGCCCAGTCCGTACCGGCCCCGGCCGAGAATGACGGGACGCGCGAACAGCTCCTGCTGGCCCAGCAGCAGATCAACCGCCTGCAGGAAGAGAACCAGCGCCTGATCGCACAGCTGGGCACCCTGAGCCAGGCCGCCGACAGCGACCGCTCGCAGATTGAAAGCCTGAGCGCCATGCTCGCCGTGCAGGCGGAACTGCAGCAGCAGATGGAGCGCCTGCAGGCGGAAAACGAAGCGTTGAAGCGCAGCGTCGAAGCCGCATCTGCACAGTCCACTGAAGAAGGTGGGCTGGAAGGCGAGCTGCGCCTGGCCCTGCAGGAAGTGGCCCTGCTGCGGTCCGCCCTCGCCCAGGCGGATGCCCGGCTGGAAGCACTGCGCAACGGGTCTCCAAACCCGGCGGGCCCCGGATATGATTTCATCGCCTCGATTGTTCAGGAACTGCGCCAGCCCCTGTCTTCCCTGGCGGGGTACACGGATTTCCTGCTGGGCGGGTCGCTTGGCCCGCTGGGGGGCATGCAGCGCAAATTCATGGAGCGCATTAAGGTAGCGACGGAGCGGCTGGACCGCCTGGCGGACGACCTGGACCGTCTGATGCTGCTCGAACACGACGGCCGTCTGCCGCAGAAGCCCGGTGTGGTCGCCGCTGCGCTGGTAGAAGCGGCTGCGGCGAGCACCGCGGAGCAGTATAAAGACCGCCGCCTGCGCCTGCAGGTCGAACTGCCCGAAGACCTCCCCACACTGGCCACAGACCCCGAAGCCGTCACCCTGGCGCTCTCCCATCTGCTGCAGAACGCCGGCGACGCCACGCCCGAGGAGGGAAAGGTGGTGTTAGAAGTGTGCCTGCAGGAGGAGGAAGAGACCCGGGAACTCGTGCTGCAGGTCACCGACCAGGGGGGTGGGGTGCCGCAGGCCGACCTGGAGCGCATCTTCACGCGCAGCCCGGGCGCAGAGAGCCCTCCCATCACCGGCCTGGGCGACCGCGGCGCCGGTCTGCTGATCGCGAAAACTCTGATCGAGGCCCTGGGAGGCCGCATGCAGGCGAGCAGTAAGCCCGGGAAGGGCACCACCTTCAGCCTGCTGCTGCCGGTCGCACCGGTCGTCGATGAACCGGACAGCCGGAGGGATGCGGCCGTATGAGCGATCTACGCCAGGCAGCCCTGGGGACTGCAGCAGCTCTCCTGACGATCCTGATTATGGCCGGCAGCCTGTTTGTGGCTATGGGCGAGACCGGCACGCTGACAGCCCGGGTGAACACCCCCGCTGCGACGCCTGCACCCACATCCAGCCCGCCGCCGGTGGTGATCACACAGCTCCCCGGCGACCCGACCTTCACCCCCTCGGTCACTTCTCTGCCGACCGCAACGCCCACCTTCCTGGCGCCGCCCACCGAATGCCCGCCGCCCGCCGGCTGGGTGCCGGTCAGCGTGCAGCCCGGCGATACCCTGAACAGCCTGTCTCAGGTGTACGGCGTGACGGTCGAGGAACTGCGTCAGGGCAACTGCCTGGTGGTGAACACCCTGGCTGTCGACAGCATCCTTTACGTGCCGCCGCTGCCCCCCACACCCACCGCTACCGCAACAGAACCACCCACGCCGGAGCCCACAGATGTCCCCTGCGGCCCGCCGCGCGGCTGGGTGACCTACACCGTTCGCAGGGGCGATACGCTTTCCTTCCTGAGCCGGGTGTTTGGCGTCAGCGTCGCCCAGCTGCAGCAGGCAAACTGCCTGGGCAGTTCCACGCGCATCTTCACCGGCCAGAGCCTGTACGTCCCCTTCCCGTTCCCCATTACAGCCACGGCCTCTCATACGCCGCCGGCCGTGCCAACCCATACCTTCACCCCACCGCCGACGAACACCGTTCCTCCGCCGACGAACACCAG
>JAAYXE010000068.1 GCA_012516075.1 Chloroflexota bacterium
CACCGAGATCTTCCCCCTCCCCGAGCTGGTGGAGAAGTTCAGCCTGGATAAGTTGAACCCCTCGCCGGCTGCCATTAATTTCTCCAAACTCGACCACTTCAACGGTGTGCATATCCGCTCGCTGGAGCAGGACGACCTGGCCCGGCGGGTCAAACCCTTCTTTGTAGAAGCCGGCTATCAGGTGGATGACGAAAAACTGCGCAAAATTATCCCCATTATTCAGGAGCGCATCGGCACGCTGGATGAGGCGCCGGAGATCGCCGGCTTCTTCTTCCAGGATGAGGTCCATCCCGAACCTGAAGAGCTGATCGGCAAGAAAATGACCGCCTCCGAGTCCGCCGCCGCTGCCCGGCGCTCGCTGGAAATCCTGGAATCGCTGCCGGAGATCACTCCCGAAACCGCAGAAGAGCCGCTCCGCAACCTGGTGGAAGAGATGGGCCTCAAAGCTGGTCAGGTCTTCGGCATCCTGCGTGTGGCCGTCACCGGGCAGAAGGTCAGCCCTCCGCTGTTTGAAAGCATGGAAATCATCGGAAAAGAGAAAGTGCTCGAGCGCATCCGCCGGGCGATCGATATCCTGGAAGGGCTGCCCGTTGAATCAACTTCCGGGTAAACCCGAATGTGATTGTTGACATTCCCCAGATGGCGTGGTAGAATGATGCCCGCTTGAGCAATGGGGGTTCGTCTAGTGGTAGGACAGCAGACTCTGGATCTGTATGCCGAGGTTCGAATCCTCGACCCCCAGCTGCCATACCACGAAATTCCCCGACCGTTAGGGTCGGGGAATTTTTTTATAGCTGCACAGCGTCACAATATTTGGACTCCGGATGCATCTCTTTGTGCCCGGAAGCAGCCAGCCGGGGCACAGGGGACAATAACCAGTCGAAGTGCCAGAAAAGGGTCTCCATAAATAGGATTACAGAACTATTTTGATGACCAGTTTTTATGATACAATCGACCCGGCTGAACAGCGCGTCATCGTCTCATAGAGGGGAAAGCGAGGCAGTCAGTCCATGTAGTTGTTCAAATCAAATCATCCCGGCCATTCCCGGCTTTCTCCGGGTAAAAAATGCTGCCTGAGGATGAGAATTTACCAGCTCCAAGATCATGCCCGGGGGGAAAAATGATGGGAATATTTATTACATTAGAAAACAACCAAATACCAGAAGTCATCAGAGAGCCTGACAGGACCAGAGCGGCCGGAGGAACAGCAAAGTGAAACCGACCCGAGTAGTTCTTGCAGACGATCACACCATGGTACGAAAAGGGATCCGCTTAATTCTAGAAAGGGCGCCCGGGATCGAGGTTGTCGGCGAGGCCTCTAACGGGATCGAAGCGGTGGACTGCGTCATCCGCCATGACCCGGATGTTCTGGTGCTGGATATGGAGATGCCCGAGCTGGATGGCCTGGGCGTCGTCCGGCACCTCGCAGCACTCCGGCCCGATGTGCGCATCCTGGTGCTCAGCGCGCATACCGATAAGCACTTCGTTCAGGGTGTGCTGGAATACGGCGTGGCCGGCTATCTGGCGAAAGATGAAGCGCCTGAGAAGGTGGTCGACGCCATCCGGCGCGTCGCCGCAGGCAGCGGGGGCTTCTTCAGCGAGCGGGTCATCAATGCTGTCTGAAAGCGTGAGATAACGCAGCCTTTCCGACGCAGGTCGGGAAATGATGATCCATCCTGAGCGAAGGGGTGGATCATCATTTTTTGAGAACATATCACCATCTACGGCATCTTCACATACACAGGGCAGGTTGTGGGATGCACGGCGATGGTATAATTTTCGTGCTGTCTTACAATTCAAGGTCAGACAAGGGAGAACAGACCTGCATGAAGCTACACGAATATCAATCAAAACAGATCTTTGCCAGGTATGGCATACCGATCCCCAAGGGAAGAGTAGCGGCTACCGCAGCAGAGGCTAAGCAAATAGCTGAAGAACTGGGTGGCCGCGCTGTAATTAAAGCCCAGGTGCTGGTCGGTGGCCGCGGCAAAGCAGGCGGTATTCGACTGGCAAAGAGCCCAGAAGAAGCCGAAGACCTTGCCACGCAGATTCTGGCAATGGATATCAAGGGGCTCCCGGTCCGCAAAGTGCTGGTCGATGAAGCCGCCAATATCGAAAAAGAGCTTTATCTGGGCATTACCAACGATCGCGCTGCACGTAGACCTGTGCTGATCGCCTCGGCTTCCGGCGGTGTGGACATCGAAGAAGTGGCCCGGAAAAACCCGGAGCAGATCCACCGCGTGCATATCGACCCGCTGCTGGGGCTGCGGGACTACCAGTGGCGCGATGTAGCAGTGGGCATGGACCTTTCAAAAGATCACTGGCGCACTTTTGGCGCTATCGCGCAGGGGCTGTGGAGGGTTTACATTGATCATGACGCCACCCTGGCGGAAATCAACCCCCTGGTGATCACCAACCGCAACCAGCTTCTGGCGCTGGATGGCAAAATGACGATCGATGACAACGCTCTCTTCCGCCATCCAGACCTGGCTGAAATGCGCGACCTGGACGTGGAAGCCCCCTCAGAGATCGAAGCCCGCAAATACGGACTGACATACATCAAACTGGATGGGAATATTGGCTGCATGGTGAACGGCGCCGGACTGGCCATGACCACCATGGACGTCATCAAGCTGTTCGGCGGAGAGCCGGCCAACTTCCTCGACATCGGTGGGGGCGCAGGCGCCGAAAAAGTCGCTGCAGCCCTGCGCATTATCCTCTCCGATCCCAACGTCAAAGCCGTGCTGTTCAATGTCTTCGGCGGTATTACACGCGGCGACGAGGTGGCGCGCGGAATCCTCTCTGCCCTGGACGAGGTAAAAACCGATATCCCCATGGTGGTCCGCCTGGCGGGAACGCATGCCGAAGAGGGCCGTCACCTGCTGGCTGCCGCCGATATGGTTACTGCCGAAACACTCGCAGATGCCGCACAAAAAGTCGTTGCACTGGCAAAGGGAGAGAAAGTGCGATGAGCATCCTGATCGATAAAAACACACGCCTGCTGGTTCAGGGAATTACCGGTTCGGAAGGGTCGTTCCACACCCGCCAGATGCTGGAATACGGCACGAACATCGTCGCCGGGGTGACGCCCGGGAAGGGCGGGGATTGGGTGCTCGACGGCAAAATCCCGGTCTTCGATTCGGTCAAAATGGCCGTAGAAGCCACCGGAGCCAACACGTCTGTCATCTTTGTGCCGGCCCGTTTCGCTCCCGACGCCATCTTCGAAGCTGCCGACGCCGGCATCCCACTGATCGTATGCATCACGGAGGGGATCCCCGTCCAGGATATGATGCGCGTGCGGATCTATCTGGACCAGAAAAACGTGCGCCTGATCGGCCCCAACTGCCCGGGCCTGCTGACCCCGGGCGAATCGAACGTCGGAATCATCCCGGGTGATATCTCCATGCCGGGCAGCATCGGCGTCGTCTCGCGCTCCGGCACGCTGACCTACGAAGTGCTGGCCGCTTTGAAACAACACGGTATGGGCGTGAGCACCTGCGTTGGGATCGGCGGCGATCCCATCAATGGCACCAACTTCCTGGACTGCCTGAAAATGTTCGAGGAAGACCCCTATACCGAAAAAGTCGTCCTCATCGGCGAGATCGGCGGGACGGACGAAGAGCGCGCTGCCGAATATATAGCCGATCATATGACGAAACCGGTCGCCAGCTTCATCGCCGGGCAGACCGCCCCTCCGGGCAAACGGATGGGGCACGCTGGCGCTATCGTGGAAGGCGGCTCTGGCCTGGCGGAGGATAAGATCCGGGCCCTGCAGGAAGCCAACGTGCGTGTGGCCAGGCACCCGGAAGAAATCCCCGAACTGCTGGTTTAGCGAAATCCGGCTGCTGCTCGTAGAACGCTGAGCCGTTCTCTCTGGTAAGCTCCGGCCGGTTAATTCAAATTACGTACAGGTATCCCCTGCCCGGCGCAAAGGTTCAATTCAGCGCCTGCAGGGGATATTTATAGATATCCGGCAAATGACCTGAAAAAATGCCGGAGAAACATAAAAAGTCCGCCTCGCAGAAGCGGACATATTATGAATGAGCCGGGATAAATATCTTCTGGGTGGGAAGATTATTTCATTCGCTCTTCGATGTATTTAACGGCTTCTCCTACGGTGGTAATTTTCTGCGCGTCTTCGTCCGAGATTTCGCCGCCGAACTTATCCTCAAAGGCCATAATCAGTTCGACCAGGTCCAGGGAATCCGCCTCGAGGTCCTCGCGGAAGCGGGCGTCCATGCTCACTTTTTCTTCGTCCACGCCCAGCAGATCGACGATAATCTCTTTCACCTCGTTAAACGTTTCAGCCATCGGAAATCCTCCATTTGATGTTTGGTGTTACGGTGAAGCCCTGCTAACTGGGGCAATTGTAACCTCCTCACACGTGCTGTCAAGAGACTGCACACCGGATCGAAATCGGGCGAGAAAGTGATATACTCCACCAGACAGGAACACCGGCCTATGGCAAAAGTTACGCAAATCAGCTCAAGAAAATCGGATCACATCCGCATCAACGTCGAGGAAGATGTCAGTTCCGGGCTGACCACCGGCCTGGAGCATTACCGCTTTATCCACCGTGCCCTGCCGGAATTAAACCTGGAGGACGTCGACCTTTCACTGGAGCTGTTTGGCCGCCGTCTGCGGGCTCCGATCCTGATCTCTTCGATGACGGGCGGGACGGACAAAGCAGCGGCCATCAACCGCATCCTGGCCAGCGCAGCCCAGGAGACCGGCATTGCGATGGGTGTGGGTTCCCAGCGCATTGCCATCGATCACCCCGAACTGGCGCACAGCTTCCAGGTGCGCCAGTATGCACCGGATATTTTGCTGTTTGCCAACCTGGGCGCCATCCAGCTCAACTACGGTTATGGTGTGGATGAATGCCGCCGGGCCGTAGACATGATCGAAGCGGACGCGCTGGTGCTGCACCTGAACCCCTTACAGGAAGCCGTCCAGCCGGAAGGCGATACGCGCTTTGCCGGGCTGCTGCAGCGCATCGAGGCCGTGTGCCGGGCTCTGCCAGTGCCGGTGATCGCCAAAGAAGTGGGCTGGGGTTTTTCCGAAGAAGATGCCCGCCTCCTGGCCGGTGCGGGGGTGAGCGCCATCGATGTCGCTGGCGCAGGAGGGACATCCTGGTCTCAGGTGGAGATGCACCGCGCAGAAAACGAGAGCCAGGCACGCCTGGCGGCAGCCTTCGTCAACTGGGGCATCCCTACCGCAGAAGCCATTCTGAATGTGAAGCGCGCGGCCCCCGGAATGACCATCATCGCCTCCGGCGGACTGCGCAGCGGGGTGGACCTGGCCAAGTGCCTGGCCCTGGGTGCTGTGCTGGGCGGCATGGCCGGCCCGTTCATCAAAGCTGCATCCCGCTCTTACGAAGAGACTGTCCAGACGATCAATGAAGTGCGCCGGGAAATTCAGGTTTGTATGTTTTCCACTGGAGCCGGAGATCTGAACGCACTGCGCAAAACCGGTCTGCAGCGAATTTAACCGAGAGGGATATTACAGAAACCAGCAATGATCCTCGATGAAATGCTCTCTGCCGTTGAAGAAGAATTAAAGCGGGCCGTACAGCAGGCCGGCGGAAACGATCTTGCCGAACTGCACTATATGCTCGCCTACCATATGGGCTGGGAAGGTGAAGGAGCCGGTCCGGAGGCCAGCGGAAAACGGATCCGCCCGCTGCTGGTGCTGCTCACCTGCGCTGCTGCCGGGAATGACTGGCACAGGGCTCTGCCGGCAGCTGCAGCGGTGGAACTGGTTCACAACTTCTCGCTGATCCACGACGATATCCAGGACAACAGCCCCCTGCGGCGGGGGCGAGAGACCGTATGGAAGCGCTGGGGGGTACCGCAGGCGATCAATGCCGGCGACACGCTGTTCAGCCTGGCCCAGCTTACCATTCTGCGCCTGGCAGAGACGGCCTCACCCGAAGTTTCCCTGCGGGCCGCACAGGTCCTGCACGAGACCTGCCTGCAGCTCACGCAGGGGCAGTATCTGGATCTGGCTTATGAGTCGCGTGGGAACCTTTCCATTGAAGCCTACTGGCCCATGGTAACGGGAAAAACTGGGGCGCTGCTCTCCGCTTGTACGCGCATCGGCGCTATTGTTGCCTGCGCCCCGGAGGATGTTATTCAGGCCTACGCACGCTTTGGTCTCTCCCTTGGCCTGGCGTTTCAACTGCAGGACGATCTACTGGGAATCTGGGGCGATGCGGAGCTGACCGGCAAATCCGCCGAAAGCGATTTGATCTCGGGTAAAAAATCGCTGCCGGTGCTGTACGGTCTGGAGCGCCAGGGGCCCTTTGCACGCCGCTGGTCGCAGGGGAATATCCGCAGCCATGAGGTGCGCGAACTGGCCGAGCAGCTTAAAAATGAAGGCGCTTATGACTATACCCGGGAGCTCGCCAACCAGCACACCACCCGGGCTCTGGAGTGCCTGGAGCAGGCCAGGCCATCTGGCGAGGCCGGTGAAGCCTTAATCGGGCTGGCGCGGCGCCTGTTGAGCAGAAAAGCATAATTGAAGGGCTGTTTTGTGCGGCAGCAGTGCTCAGGGGGCTAGAGAAAGCGCATAAAAACCTGGTTGCCCAGCAGCCGGCCGCGGGTCGTCAGGCGGATGCGGTCCGGCGTTACTTCCAGCAGCCCCTTCTGGCTTAATTCTTCGATCTCTGACCCAAACATCGCCTCCAGGGGCGTTCCAAAGCGCTGTTCAAAAGCGAGGCGCGAAACCCCCTCCTCTGTCAGGCGCAGGCCCATCATCATTGTCTCGCCGATTTCTGCACGGCGGTCGATCTGCTGCCCTGTCTGGGTCGCGGGTGTAAGGGGGAAGCGGCGCGGTTCGCCCTGGATACAGCGTTCGATATAAGCGGCGGGGGCCAGCACGTTGATCGTCCGCATGCCGGCGGCATAGCCGTGTGCGCCGGCGCCAAAGCCCAGATAAGGCTGGTTTCTCCAGTACTGCAGGTTGTGCCGGCAGGAGCGGATCCCCTGCCCGGAAGGTATGGCCCAGTTCGAGATTTCGTACTGCCGGTAACTGGCCCTGGCCAGGCGCTCATCCGCCCACTCGTACATATCGGCAGCCAGATCGGGGTCCGGCTCGGCGAGCAGGCCGCGCTGCACCCAGTGGTTGAGCGGCGTGCCGTGTTCCAGGGTGAGCGCATAAAGAGAGATATGTTCGGGATGCAGGCCCAGCGCCAGCTCCATGGTATGCTGCCAGGTTTCCATCCGCTGGTTAGGCAGTCCGTAGATCAGGTCCAGGTTCAGGTTGTCAAAACCGGCTTTACGTGCGCCAGCCACGGCCGCAGCGACCTCGTGATAGCTGTGCTGGCGCTCCAGCAGGCGCAGTTCCTCCGGATTGGCCGACTGCATCCCCAGACTGAGGCGGTTGACCCCCAGGCTGCGCAGTCCGCGCAGGTATTCATCCGTCAGGGTTCCCGGATTGGCTTCGAGCGAGATTTCTACCCCGGGCTGCAGGTCAAACGATGCCTCCAGCGTCGACAGGATGCGTTCAACCTCCTGCAGGGGCAGCAGCGAAGGCGTTCCCCCGCCAAAGAAGATCGTATGCACCGGCAGCCGCTCTTCCGTGCTGCAGCGCAACAGCTCGATCTCCCGGCACAGCGCCCGGGTGTACTCTCCGATCAGTGACTCAAGACCGGCATACGTGTTAAAATCGCAGTATCCGCAGCGGTGCCTGCAAAATGGGATGTGGAGGTAGACACTGTATTGGACCATGTGTATCCAGTATACCACCATGCACAGACCTGTCTGACCGCTTTCCAGCCCTTTACCTATTTCTGAAGGCTGGTATAATTCTGGGGTTCCGGCTAAAAGCCGGACAAGTTAATCGACTATGCCTGATAAACCATCTAAACCTACCAAGCTTTGTCCGACCTGTGGTACCCGCGTCAGTGAAGACGCAGCCCGCTGTCTGGTCTGCGGCACTGACCTGACCAGCATCGATAAAGCAGCCAAGAACCCGAAGGTGGTGCAGGGCAGCCGGATGCCTGAGGTGACCCTCAGCCTGCCCGCCATCCTCGGGTTGTTTGCTATGTTCCTGGTCATTGGCGCGGGCCTGGTCTACGTTGCGATGCGCCAGGCGACCCCTGTTGTGGCAGAGAACGCTCCCAGTGAAACCCCCACCATCACCGTTACAGTCACGCCCACGGTTTCGCCCACCTCAGAGCCGCCAACGGCCACCCACACACCCGAACCCAGCCCCACACCGCAGTCTTACACCATCAAAGCAGGCGACACCTGTCTGGCCATCGCCACCAATTTTGGCGTTTCCGTACAGAGTATTGTGCTCCTCAACGATCTGCCCGCATCGTGCAGCCCGCTGACGGAAGGGATGACCCTGTTGATCCCCTTCCCGACGCCGACGGCAACCCCGCCGCCAACGGGCACGCTGCCGCCGGAGCAGGCCACCGTAGCCGCCTGTGAGACCATCGAATATACCGTGGCCGAGGGTGATACGCTGGGCAAGATCGCAGCCATGTACGCGGTTTCCAAGGAGGCCATCGCCGAGTGGAACGGGCTCGTGAACGAGCTGGTGCGCTTCGACCAGACGCTGGTCATCCCGCTCTGTGAGCGTGAGCCAACTCCGGGGCCGACGCCGCCCCCCCCCCCTCCGCCTCCATACGGTCCGCCGGCGCTGCTGCTGCCTCCCGATGGCGCGCCCTTCACCCTGGCGGATGAGACGATCACTCTGCAGTGGTCGGCTGTGGGTACGCTGCGCTCTAACGAAGCCTATGCCGTTACCATCGAGGACGTGACTGCCCAATCGCCGAAGCTGGTGGAGTACGTCACCGATACCAAGTTCATTGTGCCCACGTCGCTGCGGCCGACGGACGGCAGAGCACACACCCTGCGCTGGACGGTGATCACCGTACGCCAGGTCGACACGGATGAAGACGGCCGGCCCATCTGGGAAGCGGCCGGCGCTCCGAGCCAGCCGCGGGTGTTCACCTGGGTTGGCACCGGCAGCGCACCAGAATCGCCGTCATCCGGTCCTGAAGCGACGCCCACGCCCTGATGCCGGTAAAGTGAGTTTCATAGCCCTGAAAAGCGCCGTAGAGCGTTTTTCAGGGCTTTTTTTATCTCTTCACCTGGCTATTCTGCGAGAATGGGTATTTAAATGAAGGGATCAGGGACCGTGCGGTTCTGTATCCTCTTGCGCCAGTGGGCACAGCCCTAGAAAGGATAAGACGAGCTGTCTGGACCGGTTCCGGGGAGAATGTGTGTATCTCGCCGTAGCGCTGTGCCCTTATCACCGTACACGTGCTATTACCATTCCGCGGCTGTTAAGGCACGGCATCCGGTGCACAGGCGCAAACGACGAAATGACAAGCCGGCTGGGCCCGGGTTCTCTATATACGGGCAGCCATGCCCGAAATGCCCGGTGAAAAGAGGCAGATGGCCGTGGATCCAGCCCTCTACCTTACCCCGAAACAGACCAGCACACAGAAAAAATGACCTCAATAGTGATGTAAGCTGCGGGCTTTATCACAGGATATAAGAA
>JAAYXE010000069.1 GCA_012516075.1 Chloroflexota bacterium
CGCCCGCCCCTCCCCGCCCCCCTGCTGCGCGCCCTCAGTTATCTGTTCGCCGCGCTGCTGGTGGGCAGTCTGACATTCGCTCTGCTGGTGTGGAGGCCGGTATTCCACAGTGAACAGGCGCCGCCAGCCGCTGCCGACCAGAGTCTGGCTCTGGTTCTTCGCCGGCTGGCGCTGACAGGCGCCCTGGGCTGGCTTCTGATCTCCGTATTGTTTATCATCTTCCAGGCCTGGCAGGCACGGCAGGGTCCCTTTGGTCAGTCTTTCCTCTCCGCCCTGCTCCAGCTTGTCAACCCGCACAATGCATCCATTTTTTACGCCCGCCTGCTGCTCCTGGGGCTGGTCCTGCCGCTTGCCCGCAGACTGTCTCCGCCGGGT
This sequence comes from Chloroflexota bacterium, assembly GCA_012516075.1. Lineage (GTDB taxonomy): Bacteria > Chloroflexota > Anaerolineae > Anaerolineales > UBA4823 > JAAYXE01. Next base: position 376 of record JAAYXE010000069.1, read on the forward strand.
GGCGGACCTGTGCGGCCGTGGATCGAGTGCGCGCTGTTTTCGCTTGGCGCGCTGCTTACCGTCAGCCTGAGCGGGCACAGCGCAGCCGCCGGCGCGGCCTGGGCCGTTTTACTCGACTGGCTGCACCTGGCGGCAATGGGTATCTGGCTGGGCGGCCTCCTGCCGCTGTTTTTTGCGCTGCGTACTCAGACCGTGCCCGCCTGGCGGCTGGTAGGTCGCTTTTCACTGATCGCCGTCTCCTGTGTGCTCGTCCTTGCCGCCAGCGGCCTGGGAAGCGCACTGCTGCATGTGGGCGGCGTTGATGCCCTGCAGGGCACGCTTTACGGCCGGACTCTCATCATTAAGCTGGGCATTTTCTCGCTGCTGATGGTTCTGGGCGCGCTCAACCTGCTGGTGCTGCGCCCGCGGCTGAAAGATCAACTGGAGAAAGCCGGCCGCTTCCTGCGGACCAGCATCCGTCTGGAGCTCGTTCTCGGCTTGCTGGTGCTGCTGGCCGCTGGTGTGCTCACCGGGGCAGCGCCGGCGCTGGAAGCGCTGAACGCCGAACGCCGTCTGGGTTATGTCGGCGCCTTCGAACAGGACAACGTACGCCTGAAGCTGTGGGTCGCTCCGGCCCGGGCCGGTGACAATGAGATCGCCGTAGATGTGCAGGGAGACACAGGCGGCCAGGGAGAAGTGATCCTGCGGTTGAGAATGCTCGACCATGAAATGGGGATCGCCGAGGTTCCCGCCCGGGCGGACACGGACGGCCGGTATCTCGCCCGCGGAAGCTACCTCTCCATGGCCGGGAACTGGCAGATCGAAGTCATTCTGCGCCGCCCCGGCCAGAATGACCTGCGGCAGACGTTTGACCTGCAGGTGCTGGCCAACCCGAATGAGTCCACCCGGCCCAATCCCGTGCCTGCCAGTGCTGCCTCTATACGCACGGGAGAGGCGCTTTACAGCCAGAACTGCGCGCCCTGTCACGGTGTGCAGGGCAAAGGGGATGGTCCCGCCGGCATGGCCCTGAACCCGCGGCCGGGCGACCTGACCGTCCATGCCGCCCCAGGCATCCACACCGACGGGCAGCTTTTTGAATGGATCTCCGGCGGATTTCCCGGCTCTGCCATGCCTGCCTTCGAAGAGCTGCTCACCGAAGAGGAGCGCTGGCATCTGGTTAATTACATCCGCTCACTAGCGGCCGCATCGATGGAGCCTTGATATGCCGCGTATCATCATCACTGCAGCACTTATCGTCCTTCTGCTGGCGTCCTGCACACCCA
>JAAYXE010000070.1 GCA_012516075.1 Chloroflexota bacterium
CAGCAAATTCCACTGGCCGGCGGGGGAGCTCTGCCCGGGGTCGCGCGTGCCCAGGCTGAGGGCGCCGATGGTGCGCGAGCCGTCGTTGAGGGGCACGCACATCCAGGCTCCCAGGCCGGGTTCCGGGGGCGTCAGGCCGCGCCGGCGGCACTCGCTCTCGAAGTCGTCCAGGCACAGCGCCCGGCCGCTGCGCAGCCCCTCGAAATCCAGCCCGTCACCCGGGTCCAGCGGGCGGTTCTCGCGCTCCGGCCGGCGCTCATCGTCCACCAGGTAAAACGGATAGCTGGCGCGGCCGGTCTCGGCGTCCCTGAGCAGCAGGCAGAAAAAACCGGCGGGGATCACACGGATGGTCTGGGCGTAGATCAACTCCAGGATATCGTCGAAATCGAGGGTGAAGTTGACCCCCTGCGCCACGCGTGTCAGCGTGTTCATCTCGTGCACCCGGCGCTCCAGGTCGGCGAGGGCCCGGGCGCCCTCGATGGCCGCGGCCGCCTGGTCGCAGACCTCGAGCAGATAGTCTCCGGCGGCGGGGCTGAAAGGCTCCACCGGCTGCAGCGCCAGCCAGCCGACCAGCGCACCGCGCCCGGGCAGGGGGACAAGCACCCGGCAGCCGAGCAGCGCCAGGCGCTCTCGCCCGGCCTGCAGGTCTTCCGGATACAGCGCTGAACCGGACTCGTCTGCAGCGATCCACAGCGGCTCGCGGCGGGCGGACAGCGCCCGGACCAGCGGGCTGTCTGCGGCGAAGCGCAGGTCCGACGTCGGACGGCCGCTTTCATCTGCGGCGGCCGTGTAACCGCCGGTCAGGGGGTCGAGCAGGAAGATGTGCAGCGCGGCAGGCCCCAGCGCAGCATGAATCTCATCGCGCAGCAGCGCCGTGATCGCCTCCGGATCCATCCCCTGGGTGAGCGCCCGGCTGAAAGCCTGCAGGCGTTCCTCCAGGCGCCGGCCGCCCGGCGGGTAAAGCGCTTCGATGAGGCGCCGCAGGCGGGTGTGCAGCGGGTGCACCAGCAGCACGCACAGGGCAGTAAAAAGCCCGATCAGCAGCGGGTGATCGGGGCGGAACACAGCCAGTCCGGTCAGGCTGAGGGCTGCCGCCAGCAGGGCATACGCCAGGCCAGCCAGCAGAACCAGCAGGATGGATGCCGCATGGCTTGAAAATGTGTGCGGCAAATAGCGGCGCGCAGAGGCGCGCTGGGGGGTGGGGGCCATGCCCATATTTTAGAGGATTTCGGCCCGGTCAGCGCCGAACCTGAAGATTCTGTTAACCCTGCCCTTCGGCCCGCCGGTAGTAGCGGATGAAATCCTCCAGCGCAGCCTGGTGACCCACGTCGTGCTGTGCTTTCTCCGACAGATACCACTTGTGCTCCAGCAGCTGGCAGTACAGCTCGACCGGGTCGTTCTGATCGTCGGCCAGGGCTTTCAAATGCTCGATGGTGGGCTGGTAGATATACTGCACCCAGTGCTGGGCGGCCACGCTCAGCGGGGTGCTGCGGTTGTTCTGGCGCGCAAGGGTGGCCTGCACCTCGAGGATCTCGTTCATCATCTGGCGCGCCTGACCCTCCTCCGCCTCCAGCCCGGTCAGGCTGTAGAGCTGGTCGCGGTGGAAGTTGCGGTCGGTGACCACCGCGCGCAGGTGCAGGTGACTGCCGCCCTCCCCGCTGGTCAGCTCGACCTCGCCCACCGAGTAGCCCAGGCGGTTCAGGGCACGGATGCGCTCCTGAATGCGGTAGTGCTCGCCCGGTGTGATGATGTCTTCGTGGGTGATCTCCTCCCACAGCCGCTGGTAGCGCACGCGGATGTAGGCGCCGGTATCGCGCAGCGGGATTTCGGGGATCAGGCCGGCGAGCAGCCCCTGGGCCTTGAGGTCGGCCAGCTCGCCGTTGACGTTCTCCTCCATGATCTCCAGGTCCTGGTGGCGCAGGACCGGCGGCAGGTGATCCATATGGAATTCGGCCGTCTCAGCGTCGACCAGATAGGCCTGCAGGGCGCCGGCATCGCGGCGGAAGAGCGTGTTTGAAAAGGAGCAGTCGCCCCAGTAGATGCCCACCAGGTGGAGCTGCACCAGCAGGCCGGCGATGGCGTCCAGCAGGTGTGCCCGGTAGCGCTCCAGGCCGCTGCGCATAAAGAGCATGCGGTACGGCAGCGAGTGCTCCAGGTAGCGGGTGATCAGTATGCTGAAGGGCCGCCCGCCGTTATGCGTCGAGGCGTGCCCCACCGGGGTGACCACCGGCAGGCGCAGCGCCTCCATGATCATCAGCATGTTGTATTCCTTCTCGGCCAGCCCGGGCGGCAGCTCTTTGAAGGCAAAGAGCGTCTTCTCTTCGCTGACGAACACCACCGGGTGGCGCGAGAGACCGCGCGGCAGCTCCTCGAGCTGCACCTGTTCATTCTTCCATTCATCCAGCGGCAGGCGCCAGGGCAGGCTTAAAAATCCCGGGTTACCTGGCCGCAGAGAGATGGTGAGGGGAGATTCATCCATAGGAAATAGTAATTACTGGAAAGGCCATACCAGAGCTCACCTGCCACCTTTCGCCCCCGGCTTCATCCCTTATAAGGGCTGGTTTTTAATCTCTCCATGGCCTCCAGACTTTTGAACCCCGCAATCAGGCGCCCTTCGACCAAGCGGTCGTTCTTTGACCGCCGCTCCGGGTGCCTGGTTGCGGGATTTATTGCCCGCAGGCCGCGTAGACCGAGCATGCGCAGCATGCCGTTCCAAGTGCCTGCGGGCGGAGCGATCGTGCTGCTGGGCCTTTGGGCAATCTGTATGGCTCGGAATGAATTTACTGATCCCTGCATAAAAAACCCACCTCTGTGAAGGTTACCCTCTGGATGTCTGCTCTCGTTCGTGGGCTTCCGCGGCCAGGCGGCGGGCTTCTTCCACATACGCCAGGCTCTGGTGGCGGAAGTAGGTGTTGTACAGCGTGGCATAATGCCCGCCGCGCTGCAGCAGCTCTTCGTGGTTCCCTTCTTCGATGATCTTCCCGTGGTCGAGGACGATGATGCGGTCGGCTGCCTTCACCGTGGACAGGCGGTGGGCGATGATGATGCTGGTGGTGTTCGCCAGGATCAGGTTGAGCGCTTCCTGGATCTGCCGCTCGGTGAAGGGGTCGATGCTGGCGGTCGCCTCGTCGAGGATGAACACTGCCGGCTGCTGCACCAGCACGCGCATCAGGGATACGAGCTGGCGCTGGCCCATTGAGAGCAGCGCCCCGCGCTCGCCCACCTCGGTATCCAGCCCGTGGGAGAGCGTCTCGAGCCACTCGCCGCCGCCGATCTGGTTGGCCACATACTCGATCTGTTCACGGTTGGCCCCGCCCGGACAGGCATAGCAGATATTTTCTTCCACCGTGCCCGAGAACAGGAAGGGCGTCTGCGAGACGATACCGAGCTGGCGGCGGTAATCGTTCAGATTAAAGGTGCGGATGTCGTGGCCGTCGATCAGGATGCGCCCCTTCTGGAACTCGTAGAAGCGGGCGATCAACCGGGCGATGGAGGATTTCCCCGCGCCGGTGTGACCCACCAGGGCCACCGTCTCGCCCGGGCTCACGTGCAGGTTGAAGTCCTCCAGCACGGTCTCCTTATCCGAATAGCGAAAGCAGACGTTCTCGAAGCGGATGTCGCCGCGCAGCAGGGGCACCGGGCGCTGGTCCACCTGCACCACCTGCGGCTCGGCGTCCATCAGGGCGAAGATGCGCTCCGCTGCCGACAGACCCTGCTGCACCTGGGTCCAGAACGCGGACAGGTTGAGCACCGGGAAGAAGAAGCGGTCCAGGCTCTCCATGAAGAGGTACCATGAGCCTACCGTCACGGTCCCGGCGGCGGTGGCCAGGCCGCCGAAGTAGAGCAGCAGGGCCGTGGCGATACCGCTCAGCGCGTTCAACGAGGGGAAGACCATCGACAGGACCATGCCGCGGCGCACGTTCACCCGGTACGACTGCTGGTTGGCGCGGTCGAACTCTTCGAAGATCAGGTGCTCCTGGCGGAAGTTCTTGGCCACGGCGATCCCGCTGACCGTCTCTTTGATCGTGGCGTTGACGTTGGCCATGGCGCGCATACCCTCGCGGGTCACTGCGCGGGCCATGCGGCGGAAGCCCAGCGCGGCCAGGAAGAGCACCGGCAGAAAGGCGAAGGTGAGCAGCGCCAGGCGCAGGTCGATGCGGATGAGGAAAACGGCCAGGATCAGCGACTGGATGAACTGCGAGATCAGATCGGTGACCAGCACCACCGTGTTGCCGAAATCCTGCGTGTCGGAAGTGATGCGCGAGACCACCTTGCCGGAGGCGAACTCATCGTAAAACGACAGATCATGGGCCACGGCAGCCCGGAACGCCCCGGTGCGCAGGGCCAGGATGATATCGCCGATGATGCGCGCCACAATGCGGCGGCGCATCCAGTTGCTCACCCACACGACGACGCCCGAAAGCAGAACCGCGCCGACCAGGATCAACATCTGACGCTGGGAGTAGGTGGCACTCAGCTCGTCGACCCCGCGCGCCACCAGGACGGGCACCGCCGCCCCGCTCGCCGAGATGAGCAGGATAAACACGGACACTGCGGCCAGCTGCGCGCCGAAAGGCCGGAAATAACTCACAATACGCCGCACCAGCTCCCGGTCGGAGTACTGGCGGTCGTAACGTTCGCTGTCTAAACCACTGAAGAAGCTCATTTGACCTCCGTGGTGTCTTCCGAGAAGATGCGCCGGTATGCTTCGGAGGTTTTCATCAGTTCTTCATGAGAGCCGGCTGCCGCCAGACGGCCCTTGCGCAGCACCAGGATGAGATCGGCCCAGCGGATCTGCGAAAGGCGGTGGGTAATGATGAAGGTGGTGCGGCCGCGGGCAGCGGTGTAGATGGCGCGCTGGATGCGGTCCTCGGTGGCGCTGTCGATGGCGCTGGTCGAATCGTCGAGGACCAGGATGGGCGGGTTGGTCAGGAAAGCGCGCGCCAGGGCCAGGCGCTGGCGCTGCCCGCCGGAGAGCGTCACCCCGCGCTCGCCGATGAGCGTGTCGTATCCATCATTGAAGGAGCGGATAAACTCATCCGCCTGCGCCATACGGGCAGCGTTCTCGATCTCCTCGCGGGAGGCATCGCGGCGGCCGAAGGCGATGTTCTCGGCGATGGTGCGCGAGAAGAGGAAGATGTCCTGCTCGATGATCGAGATGCCGCGCCGCAGCGCCTCCAGGTCCCACTCGCGCACGTCCACGCCGTCCACCAGCACCTGCCCGGCGGTGACGTCGTAGGTGCGGTTGATCAATTTGGTCAGCGTGGTCTTCCCCGAGCCCGTCTGCCCGACGATGGCCACGGTCATGCCGGGTTCCACCTTAAAGGAGATGTCTTCCAGCGCCGGCTCGCCGCCCGGATAGGCGAAGGAGACGGAGCGGAACTCCACTTCGCCGCGCATCGGCTGGCTGTACCCGGCCCGGTTCTGGTCCAGGTCGGTCTTGCGGTTGATCAGGTCCAGGATGCGAGCCGCCCCGGCGACCCCCAGCGAGACCTGGGAATAGGCGAACAGGGAGGTGAAGGTGGGGAAGCCGAAGAGCGAGAGCAGGCCGAAGAAGGCCACCACATCGCCCACGCTCAGCAGCCCCTGGCGGTAGAGGATCAGCGCGTGCAGCAGGCCGCCGGCCTGGGCCAGCCCCAGCAGCAGGAGGGGGATAAAGCGAGCTTCGATGTTCCCCTGCTTTACGAAGGCATCGCGGAAGCGCCTGGCGTTGCGGTCGAAGCGGCCCACCTCGGTCTCTTCCTGGGCCATGCTTTTCACCGTCTCGATGCCGTCGATGGCCTCGGCCAGGCGTGTGTTCATCTGCCCGAAGGCACCGCGCACCCCCGTGGTGACCGGCTGCAGCTCGTGCAGGTACTGCCAGAGGGCCAGGAGATAAGACACCAGGAACAGCGCCGGCACCAGCACCAGAGAAGGGTGGTAGCGCGGCGCAACGATCAGCGGCATAATCAGGAAGTTGAAGGAGCCCACCACCAGGTTGATCCCCGGGCTGAACATCAGGTTGATCTCGCGCACGTCGTTGGTTGCCCGGGCCATGGTGTCGCCCACCGGCTGCAGGCTGTGGAAGGACATGCCCTTGCCCAGCAGGCTGACGTACAGCTCGTGGCGGATGTCGCGCTCCATGCGCTGGCCGATCAGTTCGGCGCTGAAGTTGCGCGCGAACTGCAGCACGCCGCGCACGATCTGGGTGATGGCGATCCACAGCGCAATGTTGACCAGCGCACGCAGATCCGGCTGCGGCCCGGAGATCACCTCCAGGGCCATGCCGATAAACACCGGCACCACGGCGGCCAGGGCCGCGTTGCTGAAGGCGCCTACCAGCATGGAGAGCACCAGCGGCCAGTGCCGCATGGTATGCGAGATGATCCAGCGCACAGGGCCGCGCCGGTCGGTCGCACGCTGTTCGGGTAAACTGAATTCAGTTGAAACAGCGGTCATTCACAATTCCCCATGTGTAAAAGTACCGGCAGGATAGACCGGCTTATTTTTCGCTGTACCCGCGAACGGTCTATTCGGGTGAAGCGCTCCCGGGCAGGTCTGGATGGAATGGTATTCTTCGCCCCAAATTACCTTTGTGCGCCTACGACACCGGTAATGAAAGTTCGTCCGGGAACGGCAGTTCTGCCGCCAGGCGGTAAGGACCGAATTTAGGCAGTTTCTCTACCGGCACCCGGCGCATGCGCCCGCTGCGCGGGGTGATCTTGTAACACCCGCCGTTGCGGTGCAGCAGCGGGATAGCGCGGTGTCTGCGCCCGAAGATGCGCCGCATTACCGCCGAATGGTGACGGAAGTTCTCGCGTTCCTGCGGATAAGCCTCGAAAAGCTGCTCGAAGGCGGTGATGAACTGCTGCCGGTACTCCGCCGAGACCACGTGCAGGTTGCTGATCACCCAGCAGCGGTCCTCGAACTCCCAGTAGTACGACAGGCCCAGGAACCTCCCCTGGCGGTCCAGGTAAGGGAAAAAGGGGAAGGACCGGCAGGTCAGTGAGCGGAAGCTGCGCTGGCAGAGCAGGTGCCCCCGGCAGGCGATCAACACCTGCCCTTCCGGCGTCTGCTGGCGCAGGTAGTCGCTCTCGACCGGGTCCTCGCCTTCCCATTCATGCCACAGGTCCGTGTGCGCCTGCAGGTACTCCCACTCATCCAGGTAGGCGGTGGGCACGGCGTGGCGCGTGTCGCAGCAGAACGGCACGCCGTGCTCGTTGTACGGCGCGCAGCGATCGCCGCAGTTCAGCGCGGCGATGGGCGCCTCGAAACCGGCGTACAGGCGTGCAAAATCAATGCGCTCACTTGCACACATGGGATTTAGGATACCACAAAACCATGAGGTGTGATGCTGCGCGGGGGTATGCCCGCAGGCCGCTTCGACCTAGCTTGCGCAGCATGCCGCTCCGTGCGCCTGCGGGCATATTGCCCCGCACCCAGGCGTCTTCGACCGGGCATACGGAGTATGCCGCTCAGACGGCCTGTCAGCCCGGTCGCAGGGTGCCTGAGCGCCTATAACACCCAACCAGCCCCGACAGGCAAAACCCCCTCCTTGCCGGAGCGGGATTCTTGCCGTATAGTACAGGTACCCTGATCCGTCAAAGGAGCCCTGCAAACAATCATGCTCCGTGCACGCTACCGCCGCATCACCTTCTTCTTCGCCCGCATCCTGCTCAGCTTCGCCCTGTGGGACCTGGTCCTGCCGCGCCTGGGCCTGGGAGCATTTGCTCGCCGCACCCGGCCGGAGCGCCTGCGGCGCAGCGCGGCCGCATTCCGCCAGCTGGCGGTCAGCCTGGGCGGGGTGATGATCAAAGGCGGGCAGTTCCTCTCCACCCGGGTAGACGTGCTGCCCCTGGAGATCACCCAGGAGCTGGCTGGCCTGCAGGACGAAGTCCCGCCGGTGGACTTCCCCGCCATCCGGGGGGTGATCGAGGCCGAGTTCGGCCGCCCCCTGGAGCAGATCTTCGCCAGCTTCGAGCCGCAGCCGCTGGCCGCAGCCTCCCTGGGACAGGTGCACCGCGCTCAGATTACCGTCGAGACAGATGATGGGGAGGGCGGTGGAACTGAAGCGCAGCCCGCCCTGCTGCCGGTGGTCGTCAAAGTCCAGCGCCCGCAGGTGGAGGACCTGATCGCCACCGACCTGGCCGCCCTGCGCACCGTGGGCGGCTGGCTGCAGCGCTATCCCCCTATCCGCCGGCGGGCGGATGTCCCCGCCCTGCTGGAGGAGTTCTCCCAGATCCTGTACCAGGAGATCGATTACCTGGCCGAAGGGGGCAATGCTGAGACCTTTCAGGCCAATTTCGCCGGCGACCCGGGCGTGCGCGTCCCGGTGGTGTACTGGACGCACACCACGAAAAGGGTGCTCACCCTGGAGAACGTGTGGGCGATCAAGATCAACGATTACGAGGGCATCACCGCCGCGGGCATCGACCGGGCGGCGGTCGCTGCCCGGCTGCTGAACACCTATCTGCAGCAGATCTTTGAGGACGGGTTCTTCCACGCCGACCCGCACCCCGGGAACCTGTTCGTCCACCCGCTGGGCGAGGATTCACCCGAAGAGACCGAGGGCTGGGAGCTGACCTTTGTGGACTTCGGCATGACCGGACGAGTGCCGCCCAACGTAAAAGCCGGCCTGCGCGAGATGCTGATCGGTGTGGGCACCCAGGACGCCGCCCGGGTGGTGCGCTCTTACCAGACGCTGGGCATTTTGCTGCCGGAGGCGGATACCGGGCTGATCACCCGCGCCACGGAGGAGGTGTTCCAGCGCTACTGGGGCAAAACGATGACCGAGCTGACCTCCATCAGCCCGCAGGAGGTGCGCGCGCTGGTGCTCGAGTTCCGCCAGCTGCTCTACAACCTGCCCTTTCAGCTCCCGCACAACCTGATCTTCATGGGCCGGGCGGTGGGCATCCTGGCCGGCATCTGCACCGGCTTGGACCCGCAGTTCAACGTCTGGGACCACCTGGCGCCCTTTGCGCGCAAGCTGATCGCCGAGGAGGCGCGCCCGGCGGCGGAAAATGTGCTCAGAGAGCTGGGCGACCTGGCGCGCGTGCTGGTGGCGGCGCCGCGCCGCGTGGACCATGTGCTGGAGCAGATCGAGCGCGGCGAGGTGGCCGTGCGCGCCCCCGAGGTCACCCGCGAGGTGCGCCAGATGGAGCGCGCCATCCGCCAGGTGGCGGTGGGCATCATCTTCGCCGCCCTGCTGCTGGGCAGCGTGCAGCTCTACCTGTCGTCGGCCAGCCCGTTCTGGCAGGTACTGCTGGCCGGCGCTGTGCTGAGCCTGGTGTGGGTGTTCGTGGAGGGAATCCGGAAGGGGTAGGGTTGACCTCTGTCACCTCGATACATGATTTTCATCCATTGCGAAGGCCCGTAAATCCGGGTAAAGTTAATTTGTACCGAATTTCACAATATCCTGTCGACCAAATTGGAGTAACCTGAATGGCTGCAGAAGTCAATATCGATGCCTTGATGCCTGCCGAGATGGCACGCAAAGCGGAAGTGATCGGTGTCAAGAAAGCGGGAATGAACGGTGTCACCATGTTCATCCTGGCGGTGCTGGCCGGAGCGTTCATCGCCCTGGGCGCCGTGTTCGCCACCACCGTCTTTTCAGGCGGGATCACCGTGAAGACAGCGGAAGGCGCCGCGGCCTTCACCACCGGGCTGCCCTACGGGGTCACCCGCCTGCTGGGCGGGATGGTCTTCTGCCTGGGGCTGATCCTGGTCGTCGTCAGCGGAGCAGAGCTGTTCACCGGCAACAACCTGATCGTCATGGCATGGGCCAACGGCAAGGTCACCACCGGGGCTCTGCTGCGCAACTGGAGCATCGTGTACCTGGGCAACTTCGTCGGTTCGCTGGGCACCGCCCTGCTGGTGTTCACCGGCAAGCAGTATGAGTTCGGCAGCGGGGCCATCGGGCTCACCGCCCTGAACATCGCCAGCAGCAAGGTAGGACTGGGCTTTCTGCAGGCCATCGCCCTCGGCATCCTGTGCAACGCGCTGGTGTGCCTGGCGGTGTGGATGACGTACAGCGCCCGCAGCACGCTGGACAAGATCGCCGCCATCATCTTCCCCATCACCGCCTTTGTGGCTGCCGGCTTCGAGCACAGCATCGCCAACATGTACTTCATCCCCTACGGCATCATGGTGAAAGACTTCGCCAGCCCGGAGTTCTGGCAGGTGATCGGGCGGACCCCGGCCGATTACGCCGGCCTGAACTGGGGCACCTTCTTCATCAACAACCTGCTGCCGGTGACCATCGGCAACGTGATCGGCGGCGCCCTGCTGGTCGCGGCGGTGTACTGGTTCGTCTACCTGCGCGCCCCCGCCGCTCAGGCCAAACCGTCCGGCCAGGCGGTCCCATCCGAAAAAGGGGCCGGGGCGGACTGCCCGCAGCTTTTGAATTAATTCAAAAGCGCCGGAACCTGCACAGGTCCGGCGCTTTTTCTTTCAGCAGCGCGCCTCAATTGGGGTCGGGTAAATAGGGCATTTCCGGGCCGGGAACGCCCAGCAGTTCCGCCAGCGCAGCGCGCATGGCGGTGCGGTCGTCCCACAGGTACTCCGTCTCGCCAAAGCACATCGACTGCTCGTGCCCTTTCCCGCAGGCGATCACGATGTCGCCCGGGCGGGCGCAGCGCACGGCGAAGCGGATGGCCTCGCGGCGGTCGGGCACGCGGAAGAAGGTCTCCCCTTCTACCCCGCCCTGGCTCTGCGCGCCGCGCGCCATTTCTTCGAGGATGGCGGCGAGCGATTCGGTGCGCGGGTCCTCCGCCGTGAGCACCGAAATATCCGCCAGACGGGCGGAGGTCTCGGCCATCATGCGGCGCTTGATGCGGTCGCGCAGGCCGGCCGAGCCGAACACGGCGATCACACGGCCGCCGTGCTCTCCGGCCATCACACGCGCCGTCTTCAGGGCGTTCTCCAGCGCGTAGGGGGTGTGGGCAAAGTCGACGATCGCCGTGAAAGGCTGGCCCAGATCCAGGCGCTCCATACGGCCGGGCACGCCCGCCAGACTGGCGATGCCCCGCTGCGCCGCTTCAACCGGCACCCCCAGGGCCAGCCCGGCGCCGATGGCTGCCAGGCAGTTGGAGACGTTGTACAGCCCCTCCAGCCGGCAGTGCACCGGGATTTCAAAGCCCGGGCCCAGCGCGGTGAAGTGGATCCCGTCCTTCCCCGAGCGGACATCGCGGGCGTAGATCTCTGCGTTCGCGTCCAGCCCGTAAACCACGCGGCGGATCCCCTTATCGGGGGCCGCGGCGGTCAGCTCGTTCAGGAAATCGAAGGCGATGTCGTCGCGGGTGAGCACCACGCCGCGCGGCACGCCGGGTTTGGGCTGCGAGCGCAGCACATCGCGGAACAGCTCCGCCTTGGCATCGCGGTAGCCTTCGTAGCTGCCGTGATAGTCCAGGTGTTCGTGGGTGATGTTGGTCACCACGGCCAGGTCGATGTCGCAGGCAGCCACGCGCTTCTGCGCCAGCCCGTGGGAGGTGGCCTCCAGCACCACATGCGTCATCCCGGCGTTGACCATCAACCACAGATAGCGCTGCACATCGGGCGCTTCGGGTGTGGTGACGTGAAAGCCGGTGTCGAGCGTCTGATCGCCGATGATGGCGTTGACGGTGGAGATCATGCCCACCTGCAGGCCGGCGGCGCGCAGCACTTCGAAGATCAGGTTGGAGGTGGTAGTCTTGCCATCGGTGCCGGTGACGCCGATCACCGTCAGCCGGCGGGCCGGGAAGTCGTGCAGCGCGGCGGCCAGATAGGCCATCGCCAGGCGCGTGTCTTCCACCTGTACATAAGGAACGCCCGCATCCACACCGGGGCGTGTGCCCACCACAGCAGCGGCCCCGCGCCGCACAGCATCGGGGATATAGTTGTGGCCGTCGGTGCTGCCGCCCGTCAGGGCCACGAAGATATCCCCCTTCTGCACCTGGCGCGAATCCAGGGCAAGCCCTGACACCTGCGGGTCACCCTCCGGGGAGCGGATCACCCCGGGGACTGCGGGCAGCAGCGTGGACAGTGCAGCCGCTGCCGGACGGGCATCGAGATTCGTGTCAGTCACAAGCAGCTCCTTAAGTGTTCTCCCGCCGTGCACTGCCGCTCAGGCTGATCACGGCGAGGGTATGCAAAGACGCTCAGGAAGCACGCCCCTGAGCGCCATGCATAATTCTTGATATGGATGAAAACTGATCCTACACCAGGCTCTGGCGCATATTCTCCAGCTGACCGGCCACCGAACCGTCGATCACGCGGTCTCCAACCCGGATAATCAGGCCGCCCAGGATCGCAGGATCCACGCGGAAGGTGATCGAGGTCTGGTCGCCCATGCGAGAGAGAATATCCCGCCGTACGACATCCTTTTCCGAATCGGTCAGGGGCAGCGCGCTGGTCACTTCTGCAGCTTCGCCTTTCAGGTCGACGCCTGCCAGCAGCGGGACCTGACCGGAGCGCACACCAGAGAAGAATTCTTCAATCAGCCGGTGTGAGCCCTGCTCGTCGAGGGCGTCGCCGATCAGGCGGCGTGCGGCAGCCATCGCCAGTGCACCGACCTGCCCGCGCAGGTCACCCAGCACTCGCTCGCGCTCCTGCTCCGCATCCTGTACAGCCGCCTCGCGCACCCTGGCAGCGTCGGCTTCCGCCTGCGCCAGCAGTTCCTTACCGGCAGCTTCGGCCCGCTCGGTGGCTTCGCGCACCTTCTGGTTCGCTGCAGCCTGTGCATCGGCCAGAATCTTCTGGGCTTCCTGTTCGGCGTTTGCGCGCGCTTCGGCTGCAATCCGGGCGTCTTCCAGGCCCTGAGCGATCGTCTGCCGGCGGCGGTCGAGCATGCGCATGATCGGTTCATACGCCCAGGCTCTCAAAACCACCAGTACGATCAGGAAGTTGAAGATTTGTACGAGTAAATACCCTAAATTAAGACCCAGTGCTTCCAATGCAGTCCTCCTTTCTCCTCACTTGGTTGAGCGCTAACCAACGAACAGGATCAGGAGAGCAACCACAAGGGAGTAAATGGCTACGGCTTCAGCAAACGCAATACCAAGGATCATGTTGATCTGGATGCTATCACTGGCGTCGGGGTTGCGGGCAATACCCTGCACGGCACCGTTGACCAGTACACCGATGCCCAGGCCGACACCAAATGTGCCGATCATAGCCAATCCTGCTCCGATGAGTCGTGCTGCTTCAACATCCATAGTGCTTAATCTAGCCTCCTTGTTCTGTTTCCAGGCGGTATTTTCGTCTCGTTAAACCGCCTCTTCCGGGTATTGGTTTTGGTTTAACCGGGCGAAAACCGCCCGAAAATCAAACGAATATGCCCTGCTGGCTCCACCCATCAGGCCACCTGAGGATGGTCGACAGGTAATTCCTCGTGTGCTTCGCTCGCTTCTTCGTCGTGGTGGCCGCCGTGGCCCATCGCTGCCTGAGCCATAAAGACCATGGTCAGCATGCCGAATACCAGGGCCTGGATCAGACCGACGAAGAACTCCATGATCAGGAACGCGGACTGCGCAAAAACGGGGAGCAGGGTACCGATGACGAAAAGCAGCACGGACCCAGCGAAGATATTCCCAAATAGACGGAAGGAGAACGACAGGATCTTGGAGATCTCTGACACCAGTTCGAGGAGCCCCACACCGAAGTCGATCACGCCGAACACCGGGCGGGTGAACAGTCCGCCAACGTTGAAGAACTTGGAAAGATAGCTCACGCCGAGCGCCCGCAGGCCGATGATCTGGGTGCTGATCACCGAGATCAGGGCCAGGGCGACGGTGAAGTTCAGGTCCGTCGAAAGCACGCGGATCCACGGGACCAGCGCGTAATTGCCCTCTTCGGGGGTGATGGTAGGCACGCCCAGCGGGGTCATTGCGATAGCGTGGCCGCCCTCACCGTGGGTTTCGTGGATCCACCCGAAGCTGTCCACGCCGGGGAGAAGCTCCATCCAGTTGACGATCAGGACGTAAAGGGTAATCGTAGCAAAGAAGGGGAAGATCGTGCGTGTCCACTTGCCGGCGGTAGACTCGGTCAGGTTGTAGATCGCTTCCAGAATGGCTTCGATCGCGCCTGAGAAACCCGAGGGAACCAGGCTGCCGCTGTTCGCCGCGCGGTTGACCGAGTAAGCGATCAGCAGGATGATCACATCGGCGATCAGCATGGCGATCATCGTGTTCGAGAAGGCGAAATTACCGATGTTGAACACCGGTTCGACCGGCAGGGCAATGTGCGGCAGCACAGGCGCATACCAGCGGGCCGCAATAAAGTTCAGAATGATCAACGCCAGAACAATCCAGCGGTTAACACCCCAGCGCCACCTGCTTTTATTCTCCACGTGTGGTCTCCTCCTGAGATTGATTTGAGTTCGTATTACTTTGAGTTCTAATTCTGGAGGTCGCCTTTTTTACGACCCAGAGCATTGCTACGATCGTTACCGGTACGCTGGCCACCATTAAACCCACCGTGAAGTATGCCCTGTCCGTATTGAATAGGTCGTCGAGCCACAATCCCCCAAAGAGAGCGGCCAGCACAATGACCAGTGTGAGACAGCCAACCTGTCCTGCAACTGCTGCAACCGTATATTGAAAAGCTTTCGTTCTTTCTTTATCAGGCAGGTTGGGCGTCCGGTTCATCGATCGGGAATTGTATCACAAGCACAGGAGAGAAGTCAATCAATACCAGAGGCAGATCTCCTTCTCTACCTGTGCTTCTAAGCATTAGAACATGGCCGAGGCGGCGGTCGTCGCCCAGTTGAACCAGGGCACGAAAACCGTACCGATCAGGATGACGCCCAGCACCAGGATGCCCAGCCCGAGGGCGTACGAGCGCGTCACCGGCAGCGGCTTGTCATCGTCATCGGAGCGGTACAGGTAGACCACCTTGAGCACGGTCAGGTAGTAGTACAGGCCGATGATCGAGTTGATCGCGCCGATCACCGCCAGCCAGATCAGGTTGGCGTTGATGGCCGAAGCGAACACGAAGACCTTGACCACAAACCCGCCCAGCGGGGGCATACCGGCCAGGGAGAGGAAGGCCACCAGCATTGCCAGCGCCAGCCCCGGCGACCGGCGGCTCAGCCCGGCGTAAGAGGCGATCTCGTCGGAGCCGGTCACGCGCCCCACGGCGGAGACCACGCCGAATGCGGCCAGGTTGGTGATCAGGTACGCGATCAGGTAGGCGATCACGCTGGTGACGCCCAGCCCGCCGCCGAGCGAGACCAGACCGATCAGGGCGTAGCCGGCGTGGGCGATCGACGAGTAAGCCAGCAGGCGCTTGATGTTGCGCTGCGTGAGCGCCAGCAGATTGCCGAGCGTCATGGTCGCCACCGACAGCGACGCCAGGATGGCACCCCACTGCGCGGACATGGCCGGGAAAGCGACCAGCATCACTCGCAGCAGCACGGCGAAGCCGGCCGCCTTGGAAGCCGTGGACAGGAATCCAGAGATCGGGGTGGGCGCGCCCTCGTACACGTCGGGCGCCCAGAAGTGGAAGGGCACCACCGAGATCTTGAAGCCAAAGCCCACCAGCACCAGCAGCAGCGCGCCGGTCAGGCTGACCGTCATCTGCCCGGAGAAGAACATCTCGCTCAGGCGCACCGCCAGGTCGTACAGGTTGGTCAGGCCGGTGAAGCCGTAGAGCAGGCTGAAGCCGTAGAGCATCACCGTGGAGGTCAGCGCGCCGAACAGCAGGTACTTGAAGCCCGCCTCGGTCGACTTGTCATCGCGCACGAGGAAGCCGGCCAGCACGTACAGCGGGATGGAGGTGGTCTCGATGCCCAGGTAGAGCAGGATGATGTCCGAAGCGGAGGCCATCACACACATGCCGATGGTGGAGGCGATCATCAGGAGGTAAAACTCGCCTCTGCGCCCCGCCTGGGGGAGGTCCATGGCGAAGAGCGCCGTGATGGCGGCTGCGATGAGGAACATCATCTTGAAGACGAAGCCCAGCCAGTCGTGGCGCACCATGCCGCCCCACAGGGTCTGGGGCTGTACACCCGGCAGGCCGGCCAGCAGGCTGACCACCATGATCAGCACCAGTCCGACGGCCGTCACCCAGCCCAGGTTGGTCTTGCGCTCAGCAGGCAGCGCCAGGTCGACCAGCAGCACCACAGCTCCCAGGACGACCAGCAGAATTTCCGGCAGTATTGCCAGGATCATAGGTAGTTCGATCACGCCGGGGAACACTTATGCACCTCCTAACAGGCGCAGGATGTAATTGACGCCCGACTGCACCATCGGGACCATCACAGACGGGTAGACGCCGACCAGGATGAGCACCCCGGAGAGCAGCACCAGGGCGACCTTATCGAGCACGGTGACATCCTGGATGTGGCCAGCGAACTGGGCCGGCATGGCGCCGAAGAACACCTTACCCACGATGCGGATGATATACGAAGCGGTGATAACGATAGATATCGCTGCCACGATGGCGATCCACGGATAAGAATTCCACAGCCCCATAAAGATGGGGAACTCGGCGACAAAGCCGGAGAAGCCGGGCATACCCATCGAAACCAGGCCGCCGACGATAAAGGCCAGGGCCACCATGGGCATGGCGAAGCGGAAGCCGCCCAGGTTGTTGATCTCGCGCGTGTGCGCCTGGTCGTACACCATGCCGACAACGGCAAAGAAGAGGGCCGTCATCACCCCGTGCGAGAACATCTGCACGCTGGCGCCCAGGATGCCCTGCGGCGTGAGCGAGGCAAAGCCCAGCATCACCAGACCCATGTGCGAGACCGAGGAGAAGCCGATGACGTATTTGAAGTCGGTCTGGATCATGGCGATGAAAGCGCCGTAGACCACGTTCACCAGGGCCAGCAGGATGATCCACCACATGTGCGCCTGGGCCCCCTCGGGGAGCAGCATGATCGCCACCCGCAGGGCGGCAAAGGCGCCCACCTTCATCAGCACGCCGGCGTGGAACATCGACACGGCGGTAGGAGCGGCCACGTGGCCGTCGGGGCTCCAGTTGTGGAAGGGGAAGATGCCGCCCAGCACGGCGAAGCCGAAGAACACGAAGGGGAACCAGAAGCGCTGGAACTCCGGCGAGAAGTTGACGGACTCCAGGGCGAGCATATCGAAGGTGCCCAGGCCCGAGGTGAAGTACATGGCCAGCGCGCCGACCAGAGCGATCATGGAGCCGACGAACAGGTACAGCGTCAGCTTCATGGCCGCGTATTCGCGCGTCTCCTTCCAGCCCCAGATGGCAATCAGCAGGTACATGGGGAAGACGGCGATCTCGTAGAAGAAGAACAGCATGAACAGGTCGAGCGCAGCGAACACACCGAACACGCCGCTCGCCAGGATGAACAGGAAGGCGAAGAACTCGCGCGGCCGGTCGTCGATCTTCCACGAGATCAGCACACCGGTGAACATGACGATGCCGGTGAGCAGCACCAGCGGGGCGCTGACCCCGTCCACGCCTAAGAACAGCGAGATCCCCAGCGGCGGCAGCCATTCATAGCGCTCCAGGAACTGGTATCCGCCGGCGCTGACGTCGTAATTGAAATAAACCCAGATCGAAAGGAAGAGAGCAAATGTGGCCGCGGCCAGAGCCGTCACACGAACTTCCGTCTTGCGATCGGCAGGGATCAGCAGCATGATAACCGCTGCCACGAGGGGAGTAAAGACGATGACGCTCAGTACAGGAAATTGCATGTGCCACCTCTTAGAAGAACATCACCACGGCCTGGTTGATGACATACAGGAACGAGGCCGGCCAGACGCCAATCCACAGCATCAGCACCATGAGCGGAACGATGACGAAGATCTCGCGGGCGTTGATTTCGGGCAGATGCCCCACCCAGCGCTCGTTCAGCGGCCCGTGCAGCACCTGGCGGATGCCCTTGAGGATATAGGCGCCGGTGAAGAACAGACCGATCATCCCCAGGGCGGTGAGCACGCTGAACACGGGCCAGGAACCGCGGATCACCAGGAACTCAGAGATAAATCCGTTCAGCCCGGGCAGGCCCAGCGAGGCCATTGAGGTGAAGATCAGGATGCCGCCGTAGACCGGGACCAGGGGGAACAGGCCGCCGTATTCGTTCAGGTCGCGCGTGTGCGTGCGTTCGTAGATCACACCCACCAGGAAGAACATCCCGGCCGCGGAAACCCCGTGGTTGAACATCTGCAGGATGGCGCCGTCCAGGGCAATGGCAGCGTTCTCCGTGCCGATCGCAGCAGCCGCCGCGGCGATGCCGAGCACCACAAAGCCCATGTGGTTCACCGAAGAGTAAGCCACCAGGCGCTTGAAGTCGTTCTGCGACCATGAAGCCAGGGCGCCGAAGATGATGGCCAGCACGGCCAGCACCGCCAGCGCGCCGGCGTACTGCTGTGATTCGGCCGGGTAGAGCGGCAGCACCAGGCGCAGGAAGCCGTAAGCGCCCAGCTTGAGCAGCACCCCGGCCAGCAGCATTGAGCCGGCGGTGGGTGCTTCGGTGTGGGCATCGGGCAGCCAGGTGTGGAAGGGCCACACCGGCACCTTGATCGCGAAGGCGATCACAAACGCCCAGAAAGCGATCGTCTTCACCGTGGTGAAGGGCACGCCGAAGAAGGTACCGTCTACGGAGGGCCAGATGCGGAACAGCTCGACCAGGTCGAAGGTCCCGGCCACCACGCCGATCATCTGGATCGCCAGCAGCAGGCCCAGCGAGCCCGCCATGGTGTAGATCATGAACTTAAAGGAGGCGTACCCCCGGGCAGACATCTTGCGCCCGCCCCATAACGTGCGCTCGCCTTTTTCGGAGCCCCACTGGTTGATCAGGAAGTACATCGGGACCAGACCGAACTCCCAGAAGACGAAGAACAGCAGCAGGTCGAGCACCACGAACACACCCAGCATGCCCAGCTCGATCAGGAAGAACAGGATCATGTACGACTTGACCCGGTCCCCCACCGAGAAGGAGGCCAGGATAGCCAGGGGGGTGAGCAGGGTGGTGAGCAGGACCATGGTGAGCGAGATGCCGTCCACGCCCAGGTGGTACGAGGAGTTGATCGCTTCGTACCACACGGCTTGTTCCTCAAACTGGAAGCCGGGCAGGTTCGGGTCGAAGTTGAACCACAGCACCAGGGTAAGCGCCAGGGGGATGAAGCTCAGGATGAGCGCGGTCCAGCGGATCAGGTTGACCTGCTCTTTCGGCAGGAACAGCAGAATCACCGCCCCCAGCACAGGGGTGAACAGGATCAGTGTGAGTAGATGATTGAAGATAAAGTCCATCGGTTCGCTCCTCGAGGGTCGGCGGGCTTATCGAGCGAAGACCAGCAGGTAGTAGAACAGGGCGCTGAAGGTCGCAATGCTGACCAGGGCCAGGATCATGTACTGCTGGACGCGTCCGGTCTGGATTGGGCGGAAGACCACACCCAGGCGCTTGATGCTTTCGGCCAGGAGGTCGGCGCCGCCGTTGATGACCGGGCGGTCGAAGTAGTTGCGCAGCGCGCTGCCGATTGTGGTGGAGATTTGAGCAGCCGCGTGCAGGATCCCGTCGATCAGGCCCAGGTCCAGCCAGCGCACGGTGAAGACGTCGGCAATCCAGCCAGCCGGGCGGTAGAACACGGCGCGGTAGAGCTCATCGACATAGAAGCGGTTCTGCATGGCAGTGTGCAGCGAGCCGAGAGTCCGCTTCAGCGGGTCCTCTGCGCCGGCGTGCGTGTCTTTGTAAATCGTCCAGCCCAGGAAGAGCCCGCCCAGGGCGACCACCAGCGAGGTCAGCAGGGGGACGATGTTGAAGTCCAGGTGCTCGGGCGGATGCGGCAGGGTGTGCCCGACGAACTCCTGGAACCAGGGCGGCAGCAGCCCGCCGATCACCGGGAAGTGCTCGGGAATGCCCACCCAGCCGGCGCCGACGGCGAAGACAGAGAGCACCACCAGCGGCACGGTCATCGTCCAGGGCGTCTCGTGAGCGTGCTCGGCGGCCTGAGTGCGCGGCTCGCCCAGGAAGGTCAGGGTGATCTGGCGCATGGTGTAGAAGGCGGTCAGCAGCGCGGAGACGGCCAGCACCAGGAAGACGACGATCTGCCCGGTCCCGAAGGCCTCGGCCAGGATTTCATCCTTGGACCAGAAGCCGGCGGTGACGAGCGGGAAGCCCGAGAGGGCGAAGCCGCCGATCAGGAACGTCCAGAAAGTGACGGGCATCTTTTTGCGCAGCCCGCCCATGTTGTACATATCCTGCGGGTCGATGTGCTCGCCGGTGTGCAGCACGCCGTGCTCCATCCCGTGGATCACCGAGCCGGAGCCCAGGAAGAGCAGCGCCTTGAAGAAGGCGTGGGTTACCAGATGGAAGACCGCCGCCGTGTAGGCGCCGATGCCCAGGGCCGCCACCATGTAGCCGAGCTGCGAGATGGTGGAGTAGGCCAGCACGCGTTTGATGTCGTTCTGCGCCACGGCGATGACGGCGGCGAACAGCGCCGTGAAGGCGCCGATCACCGTCATGATCACCATGGTGGTGTTCAGCGGGTCGCCGTGCTCCCAGCCGGCGGTGACCAGTGGGAACATGCGGATGCCCAGGTAAACGCCGGCCGAAACCATCGTGGCGGCATGGATCATCGCCGAGACCGGGGTGGGGCCTTCCATGGCGTCGGGGAGCCAGATATGCAGCGGGAACTGCGCCGACTTGCCCACGATGCCGATGAAGAGAAGCAGCCCGATCAGCCCGGCAGCCGAGAGCCCCAGGAAGCCGGTGGGCGTCTGCGCCAGGCCCAGCAGCACCTCTTCATTGAAGAAGATCTGGCGGTAGTTGAGCGTGCCGGTCTGCGAATACAGGTAAGCAATGCCCAGCAGCATGAACACATCGCCGACGCGGGTGGTCAGGAAGGCCTTGACGGCCGCATCGCGAGCCGAGGGTTTGGCATACCAGAAACCGATCAAAAGATAAGAGCACAGCCCCATGATCTCCCAGCCTGCAAACAGGGTCAGCAGGTTGTCGGAGACCACCAGGGTGAACATGCCGAAGGCGAACAGACCGATAAATGCGAAGAAGCGCGAGTACATGGGCTCGACGGAGGGCACCTTGTGGGCGTGGCCGTGAGCGTCCGTCACCGTGGCTCCATGCGGGGGCAGGCCTTTGCGGTCGTGATCGCCGGCCGGCTGGCCGAAGTTGTGGTAGCCCACGCTGTACACGAAGATCATCAGAACCGTCCAGCCCACGAAGAACAGGGTCACAGCCGAGAGCGGGTCAATCTGCACGCCGATCTCGAACCAGCCCTCCCCAACCGGAAGCCAGCGGATGGCGTGGGTAATCGGATTCGCTCCCAGGTTCTCCACCTGCAGGGCCCGGAAGAAGACCACCATGCTCCCCAGCCAGGAAAGCGCCGCGGCCAGGATAGCGATCGTGTGGCTGAGCGCCTTGCTGCGGTTGGTGAACAGCACGATCAGGAAAAATGCCAGAAGCGGTGGGAGGGGTATAAGCCAGATGATAGTTTCAGTCGCCATAAGGGTCTCCACCTCTACCATTTCAGAAGGTCGATCTCGTCAGCCGATACGGTGCGGCGGCGGCGGTAAACGGAGATAAAGATCGCCAGGCCCACGGCAACTTCGGCGGCTGCGACGGCAAATACGATCACCGCAAAAACCTGGCCAGCGATCTGGGCGGGGGTCTGGTAGCGCCAGAAAGCGACCAGGTTGATGTTGATCGAGTTGAGCATCAGTTCAATGCCCATCAATATGGCCACGGCGTTCTTGCGTGAGAGCACACCAAACAGCCCGATCGAAAACAGGGCAGCAGAGAAGATCAGGAACCATGAAAGAGGGATCATTGCAAACCTCCAGATACCGCCTACCGGCGATCCCAGGCGACGACGATCGCCCCGATCAGAGCGGCCAGCAGCAGGACCGAAGCCAGTTCAAAAGGCAGCACGTACCCGTTGGGAGAAACCAGCGCCTGGCCCAGGGTCAGCAGCGGGTCGGTCCCCTCGGGGAAGGGTGCGGGGGCGGCAAAAAAACCGGGCCAGCTCGAAAGAACCCAAACCAGCCCGCCAAGGGTAACAACGCCCAAAAGGGCGCCCCAGCCCCAGTTGGCGTTCAGGGCAGGACCCTCCTCCGAAGTTGAACGCCGGGTGAGCATAATGGCGAAGATCATCAGAATGGCGATGGCGCCGATATAAATCACCACCTGCGCCACGGCCAGGAACGGTGCGCTGAGCAGCACATACATCACAGCGATCCCAAACAGCGAGAGGACCAGCCACAGCGCGGCGTGGATCAGGTTGCGTGTGATGACCACCATCAGCGCGGCCCCCAGCGTGGTCGCCGCGACGAGAATGAAAACAAGTTGCACAGGAGTCATGGGCGCTCTCCGAGATCAGTTGTTCGGTGTAGAAGGGGTAACGGAAGGAGCCGCGCTGACCGGGCCGCCGGCAGGGCCGGTGGGCTCCGGCGGAACAGCAACCGGGCGGGGTTCGGCAACCTTCACCCGCTCCCTGCGAGCGTAGCTGCGCAGCAGGGTCAGGGTGATCCAGCCGACCAGCAGGTTCGCGCCCAGCATCACCAGCGTGTAAACCAGGGTCGAAGCCCCGGCGCCTTCCAGAATGCGGTCGAGGAGTGCGGTTACGATCAACACCACCAGGGCCAGCGGTGTGAAGAACTTCCAGTTCAGGCTGAGCATATGGTCAATGCGGACACGGGGCAGCGTATAGCGCACCCACATGATCACCCAGTACATGAAGAGGGCCTTCACCAGCAGGTAAACGGCGCCCAGAATGGGGATCTGTTCGACGAAGGGGCCGCGCCAGCCGCCCAGGAACAGGGTGGCGAACAGGGCGCCCATCGTCAGCGCGTGCAGCAGCTCGCCGGCGTAGAACAGGCCGAACTTCATGCCCGAATATTCGGTGACATAGCCGGCCACCAGCTCCGATTCCGCTTCCGTCATATCAAAAGGAGCCCGTCCGAGTTCCGCAATGGCAGAGATCAGGAAAATGAGCGCTGCCACCGGTGCGACAAAGATAAACCAGACATTCTGCGAAGCGACGATGGCATTAATGCCCATCGTGTCGGCCAGCATCACCGGGATCAGCAGCGCCAGCACCATGGGGACCTCGTAAGAGATCATCAGCGCCACGGCACGGAAGGCGCCCAGCAGGGCGTACTTATTATTGGAAGACCAGCCGGCGATAATGATGCCCAGGGTGCCGATCGCACCCACCGCCACAATGTACAGCACGCCCACATTGATGTCGGCGCCAACGATCGTGGGGGCGTAGGGGATCACACCCCACAGCAGCAGGACCGTGGCCAGGGCGATGATGGGCGCCAGGTTGTAGAGGAATTTATCTGCGCCGAGCGGGGTGGTGTCTTCCTTAATCAAAAGTTTCAGCACATCTGCGAAGGGCTGGAGCAGGCCGTAGCGGCCCAGGCGGTTGGGGCCCAGACGCACCTGAAAACGGGCGACCACTTTGCGCTCGAGCCAGACCAGGAAGATATCCAGGACGAGCATGACCGTGGCGATCACGATCACCCCCAGGGCAAAGCGGATGACCAGCGCCAGCCCCGGGGCCATGCCCCATCCCGTTAGAAGGTTCTGCAGCCATTCTGCAATCGCATTAATTGGATCTGCCATTCGAACACTCCTCGATACAGGCTGTAAAAAAAGAAAAATTACTGGATAAAAACGCTCTCAGGTCCGGAGAAACCCCTGCATCGCTTTCTCGCGACGAAGTCAGGCCCGTCCGGGCGGACTGCCGTCGAAGTGATGTATACCGGTACGGAACTTGTTCAAGAGGTGCTGTTCCTTTCCGTTCCGGGGTTTATCCCTGTTGCATTCTGAATGGTGCTGACATTAAAAGGCTGAAGGTACAGTCCCCTCAGCCCTGGTTATTACTGGCGTTTTCCATCCCTATGCCCATTCAAGAGCGCCCTTACGCCAGGCGTAATATAACCCGCCAACCAGAATTAAAATGAAGATGATACCTTCGACCACTGCGAACAGCGGAAGCAGGTCAAAAGCCACTGCCCAGGGATAAAGGAAAATGACTTCAACGTCGAAGACCAGGAAAATAAGCGCAAAAATGTAGTACTGGATCTTGAACTGAACCCAGGTTTCCCCAACGGTCTCTACACCGCACTCGTAAGTTTGTAGTTTAATAGGGTTGGGCTTTTTCGGAGCGATGATCCTGGGTACGAGTAAGGCGAGCGCAGGGAATACCGGTGCCAGGACCAGGAAAATCCCGATGTACAACCATTCATCACCTAGCATAACTTCTCCTTCTAACCGGACCATCCATCCAGGTCTGGATTTGGTTATTCAACAGGCGACTTCAGACCTGTATTTTCACATCGTTGGGTCCAAGCCGGGGTGAATTGTACCATAAGTTACGAATTCTAAGCATTTATTTAGCCATTTGTGCATTAAATCTCAGAAATGTCTTAATGGATAATGGGAAAATGCTTAATTCATAACGGTTTCATAAGACGCCCGCCTGCAGCTTTTTCTCACCCTCCTTTAACTCGCCAGGGCTGCCGCAGGGCAGAAATTAAGATAAACTGAACCCGATTCGAAGTATAAGGGTAGGTTAATAATAGAGACTCAGTAGAATTGTGGGGAACCCGATGAACTCCTCAAGACCTGACCGCTGGTGGGACGTACCAGCAGCCGCCCTGCTCTTCGTTGCCCTCATGACAGCCGCCACAAGGCTGGTCGTCACCAACTGGACCGAAGAACTCAGAATTATACAGACTCTGACTCTGCTGGGCCTGGCCGCCGGACTGGCGCTGGGCTACAGCCGTTTTTCCCCGCGCATCGCGGGGTTGTTCGCCCTGGCCTACGGGCTTTTCACCACTGGCTGGCTGGTGGGCCTGACGCTGGGCCCGGGGATCGCCTGGCCCGAACGCATGGCCAGCATTGCCGGCCGCCTGGGCGTCATCATATACCAGCTCTTCTTCCGTGAGGCGATCTACGATTCGCTGCTCTTCGTGGTGATCATGAGCGCCCTGTTCTGGCTGTTTAGCGTGCATGCCGGCTACACGCTGGTGCGCTACGGCAACGGCTGGAAGGCGCTGCTTCCAGCCGGCCTGACGCTCTTCGTCATCCACTCCTTCGACCCGGCTATTGCCCGGCGTGCCTGGTATCTGGCCATCTTCCTGTTCTTCGCCCTGGTGCTGATCGCCCGCACCGCCTATCTGCACCAGCACAACCGCTGGCAGCAGAGCCGCACAGCCCTGCCGCCGCACCTGAGCCTGGACTTCATCCGCTTCACCCTGCTGGTGGCAGGGGTGATCGTGCTGCTTTCCTGGACGGTGCCGGCTGTCGCCAGCGGCATCCCGGCGGCCGAGCGGGCCTGGCAGCCGGTGCGCCAGCTGTGGAATGAGACCAAAGACCAGTTCGACCACGCGTTTGCTTCCCTTAAGTCGACCGTGGGGATCGTCAGCGACTATTACGGCGATTCGCTGGCCCTCGGCCGCGGCAACCGGCTGACCGACAGCCACGTATTCACGGCAGTGCCGCCCGCCAGCACGCCGCGCGGCACCCGCTTCTACTGGCGCGCCCGGGTGTACGACACCTACACGGGGACCGGCTGGGAGAGCAACAACAACCGGCGCGAATCCTTCCGCCCCGACCGGGACCTGCTGCGCCTGCGCAATCAGGCTGCGCGCTGGAACGGGTCGATCAAATTCGTCGCCGCTGCACCGCTGACCACCCTCTTCTCCCCCGCCGAACCACTGTGGGTCAGCCGCCCGGCGAGCATGGAAATGCAGTTGAATCCCGACGGCACGATCGAGATCATCTCGATCGTCGCCGGCTCACAGCTCCGCCAGGGTGAGGTCTACGAAGTGCAGGCTGCGATGACGCAGGCTTCGGTCGCCCAGCTGCGCCATGCGGGCACCGATTACCCCGACTGGGTGAAAGAGCGCTACCTGCAGCTCCCGCCCACGGTGACCGAGCGCACCCGCCGCCTGGCGGAAGAGATCACCGCGGGGCTGGACAACCCGTACGACAAGGTGGTGGCGATCACCAACTACCTGCGCGAAAACTACGCTTACAGTGAGACCGTGCCTGCCCTGCCCGAGGGACGGGACCTGGTTGACTGGTTCCTGTTCGACCTCAAGCAAGGCTTCTGCAATTACTACGCTTCGGCCGAGATCGTGATGCTGCGCTCGCTGGGCATACCGGCCCGCTGGGCCGTCGGCTACGCGCAGGGGGAGCGCGATGACGACGGCAGCTACATTGTGCGCCAGCGCGATTCACACGCCTGGCCGGAGGTCTACTTCCCCAACCTGGGCTGGGTAGAGTTTGAGCCCACGGCGTCGCAGCCGACGATCGTGCGCCCCGAGACCGAGGCCGAGGCGGAGGCGGCTGCCCGCGAAGCCTCTCCGATGCGCGAGGACTTCGAAGCGGAGCGTCTGCGCCGCCTGGAAGAGCTGACCCAGGGAGAACCGGCGCCCAACAACGTGCGCTTCACTCCCACACAGGCCGCGGCTGCACAGGTGGTCCGCTCAGGCTCTTATTTAGGCATCGCGCTGATTGCGGCGCTGCTGGTCTGGTGGGCTGCCCGGCTGGTCTTCAACCTGCCTCCCCTGCCGGTGCTGTTCGTGAAAGCGCTGGAGCGTGCAGGAATGCGCGTGCCTAAATTCCTGCAGCGCTGGGCTGAGCTCTCCACCAACCGCCGCCCGCCGCAGATCAATGTGCTGCGCATTCCCATCGCCATCGAGCGGACGATGCGGCGCGCCGGCCTGCGCCCGCCCGACTTCATCCGCAGATGGGCGCTGCAGGCTTCCATGCCCCCACTCACCCGGGCCTACCAGGAGATCAACCACGCCCTGACGCGCCTGGGCAGGCAGCCGGAACCGAAGGATACGCCCTACGAGCGGGCCAGAGCGCTGGTGAGCATCATCCCGTCCGCGCGTGAAGCGGTGCAGACCCTGGTCGCCGAGTACCAGCGCCAGGTGTTCGGCCGCACCCCGGCCGATGTGGAGGCCGCCCAGCAGGCCGGGATCGAGATCCGCGGCCTGTCGTACCGCATTTATTTCCGGATGCGGCTGGAGCGGCTGCTGCGCCGCCTGCAGCGGCAGGACGTCCCCGCCTCGCGCCCGTCGTTTGGGGATTGAGGGGGTACGGCGGGGGGAACTCATTTGTCTTTGGTAATTATCGAAGGGGCAGGTCTGAGACCTGCCCTTTTGTGTTCCCATTCGTTGAATCCTTTATGGATGAATCCGAGCCCTCTTAAACACTGGACCGCCACCGGATGAGCCTTCGTTCACACTCACCAACCGGAAGCCTTGCACCCATTGCACATATACGCTCCAGCCTTTCGCAGGCAGCACCTGGTTCGAGAATCTGGCGATGAATCAGCTGGTCCAGAATCCAAAGAACGCCATGAACTTCCACGCCATGAGCTTCAGCTAATGCTCTCAACCTGCGGTCACCGGTCAACAGTACAGCATTCAGGTCTCTGGCGAGAATGAATGCAGCCAAATCCCTCATAGATAAATTTCTGTATTGATAACGAAAGTCGTACAACTGCTGAATAAGCGAAGGCCCCAACACATAAGGGTTGAGGCCCAGTAGTTCTAATTCATGCCATGAGAGGCAGACAAATTCCGGTATTGATAAATCTGGGATGAGAAACCGGTAGGGCAAGCGGAAGGTCTCTAAAAGGAGATTTCCGTTGTATACATCAATCCAGATGTTCGTATCTGTGACCAGAAGGGGCTGCGAAGACATCGTGATGGGGTTCTCCGGTCACCCATCCGTTCAAAGGCTCGCCCAGAAGTTCCTGAGCACGTGAACGAGAAATGAGATCTTCTGC
Organism: Chloroflexota bacterium; assembly: GCA_012516075.1. Classification (GTDB taxonomy): domain Bacteria; phylum Chloroflexota; class Anaerolineae; order Anaerolineales; family UBA4823; genus JAAYXE01. The sequence goes on from JAAYXE010000070.1 coordinate 27,702, forward strand.
AAGGGCTCGATACACCAGCAGTTTCAGCCGCTGCGGCCGTTCTTCTGGAATCTGCGCACCCGGCTCCTGCCGGTGCCAGCCTTGCTGCCGGAAAAACCGAAAATAATTCCGGGCAGTAGATTCCGAGATGATTTCTAAATCTTGAGCCCGGTATATCCAGGCCTGCATACTCAATCCATATTTCTGTTTGAGTAAAGCCAGTTCGTGGAGTTCAAGGCTGCTCCGTTTTTGCCCCAGTTCATGGCGCGCAGTGCTCGCCGGGACCAGGAAAGCGCCTGCAAACCGGTGAGCTGCTTTTTCCTCTTTCAGGGCACCAGAGATTTTTAAAACAAGATGCCCCATTTCATGGGCAATATTGAAACGCTGCCGGTCGCCGGGGATTTGCGCCCGGGTGACAATTACCGGCTGCTCCCTGGCTTTAAAGGTGCAGGCGTCAAAATCATCGAAGCCGTCGACCACTCCGATTTTGAGTCCGCGATCCTCTATCAGCCAGGTCAGGTTCTCAATTGCATCCATCCCCAGATTCCAGCGCCGGCGGAGCTCTTCGGCAGCGGATTCGACTTCATCGAAAGAACCAACGGGAATTTCCGGCAGCACCTCTGGAGAGCCCTGGATGTGCAACAGATCCTCAAGCTCAAAATAGCGTTCCAGCCATTCCTGGATGCGGGCCTGAATCGCGTCCTGCTCTTTTACCCCCAGAGAAACGTGTTTCCGGAATGCCCGCACTTCCACGTTCTGCTGCAGAGGACGGAAAAAGTATTCCACCGGCACTTCCAGGGAACGGGCCAGCTGCAGCAGTACAGAGGAGCTGGGTATATCACTGCCGCGCTCATATTTTGAAATCGCCATCGCGCTGATCCCCGCTGCTTCTGCCAGGGCGCGCTGGCTCATTTGGTTTGCCCTGCGGGCCAACCTGATGCGCTGCCCGATGGTCATCTTCCCTCCTTCGTTCGTGACTGCCCTTCGGTTTACATTTTATCAAATTTAACTTATTTTGTAAACCTCCCGGGCCGCTGAAAGGAAAGAATTAGCGGTGAATACTCAGGGATCTTCTGTGTCAACCTTCCGGCCACCTTTCGAAATCGCTTACCATAACTGGTTTTTCATGCAGGCTTTTAGGTACGTTCAAGGGATCCCGTGCCCCACCAGTCAATGGGCACGGCGCGCAATGAGCAGCTGACGAGCTTCCTTGACCGTTGCCCGGAGAAGAATGACGGTCTTCGACGCAACGCCGTGCCTTTACAGGAAATTATCTAACCCAAGAAGGTGGTAAAAATCCACGCCCAAATTTATACCCTTAACAAACGCTTAACCTACGCATCCCCTACGACTCCTCTACGCCGGGCTAAGCAAGTCGTTGGTTGACTATCCTGCCCCGGAGTTTTACAATAACTGCACCCTTGAGCCGCAAGACTCACATCTGAACTGAAATACCGGCCTCTGCCGGACCGGATGGGCCTGTAGACGAAGGTAGTTTCTACGCGCCTGTATACCGGCACGGCCAGGCACCCTCGCCGGGGAAGCCTGATGCCTCAGGGCTGCACTGCCGCACGCCTGGCCATCATCACATCCTCTGGAGTTCCTGAATGCCGCTGTCTCGTCTGAAAAAGTTCATCGCTGCACTGCTCATCGCGTTCACCCTATTTCTGGCCCAATTCATTACCCCTTCCGGACTGGGAAACCCATCCGCACTCGCCCGCCAGTGGGCGTCCCCCGCTCAATCGTTCGAAACCGATTACCAGGCTGACAGCGCTCCGGCGCTGCCCGTCACGGATTACAATCTGCTGCCCTCCCTGCGCCGCGCCGAGGTGGAACCCTCCCCTGCCCGGATCCTTTCAGCCGAGCTGCGCAGTTTTATCGCCCAGGTCGCCGATGGGACCCCGGACGTGGTGCGCGGCGTGTATGTGGAAGGCGTGCTGGCCCTGCCGGTGATCGAACAGCCGGAAGGCGAGCCCGGTTTCGTCTCGCGCGAGATGGGTGTGATCACCCAGTTCAGAAGCGCTGCCCAGCGCGGCGTCACCGGCCTGCTGGCGCACAATTACCTTTCGGGGATGGAGTTTTACAATCTGGAGATCGGGCAGGAGGTGGTGATCGTCTATGGAGACGGCACCCTGAGGATGTACCGCATCGTGGCCCGGCATGCCTACCAGAAGCTGGTCCCTTCCAGTTCCAAAAGCGATTACATCGACCTGGAGACCGGCGAACAGCTCACCACCTCGCAGGTATTCAAACGCTATTATGCCGGGGATCACCACGTCACGTTCCAGACCTGCCTGCAGAACCGTGGTCTGTCGAACTGGGGTCTGACGTTCTGGGTGGCCGAGCCCATCTAGACTGCCCGGAGGAGGACCGGCGGGTACTGCCGCCTGAGGTCCTGAGTTGAACTACACGAAGCCCGGCCTGTGCCGGGCTTTTTTATGATCTCGCTCCCACGCGGGAGCGTGGGAGCATAAAACCTGGGCGCTCCGCATCCATTGGTGTCCATACACAAACCAAGATTCAACGCTTCGGCGCGTTAAATGCTTGAACCACTGAGGCGCTGATCTTCGCTGAAGCGCTGAAGAACCAGCTATCAGCGTTTCAGTCCCATTCAGTGCTTCAGCGGTTCAAAGGGATTATTTCTCCCCCCCGCTTCCCAGGGGAATATTTATTCATCCGCGCCCTCCGAAACATCCGTGCCCATCTGCGTCCCCCACCTCCCGTAAATAAAAAGCGCCCGTGATCCTTCCATCACAGGCGCATTTCTGTAATCAACCTCTACCGCGCGAACCTGCTGATCACCCTTTCAGGGGAAAGCCCGACGAGGCCCAGACGTTCAGGTCCTTGCCCACCAGGTACGCCTCCACCCCGGCCAGCGATTCCACCAGGGTGCGCGCCTGCTCCATCCCCAGGGCCATGAGGGCCGTCGCCAGCCCGTCCGCCCAGGTGACCGTCTCGGCGGTGACCGTCGCGCTGGCCAGATCGGGCGCAGAGCGCCCGGTGCGCGGGTTCAGGATGTGGTGCTGTGAGTAATCGGCGCTGAAGGGCTGGAAATAATCCCCCGAGGTGGCCACGGCGCGGTTGGTCACGCCCATGCGTGCCTGCAGACCGCCTTCATTGAACCGCGGCGCCCTGATGCCGATGGACCAGTCCTGCCGGTCCTCACGCTGACCAGCCGCCATGAGGTCGCCCCCGGCCTCCAGGAACACATCGGTGTACCCCAGCGCCCGAAGCACGTCAATGCCGGCGTCCACAATATACCCCTTGGCGATGCTGTCCAGGGTGACGGCCATGCCCGGCACTGCGAAGCTCACCCGCTGTCCATCGATCTGAATCTTCTCATAACCGCCCTTCTGCATGACCTCCGCGATCTCCTGCTCGCCGGGCAGTGCCGACTGAGCGGCGCGCCGGGCGTACAGGTCGTACAGCGGTTTGACGGTGATATCGTAGGCGCCGTCCGTCAGCTCGCTGATCCTGCGAGCGATGGCGAACAGCTCAATCAGGTGCGCATCGGCGGCCGGCAGCGCCCCGTCACGGTTGAGGACCGAGACCTGGCTGTCGGGCTTGAAGCGGCTGAACACGCTCTCGAGGGCCTGCATTTTGTCCAGGGAGCGGCTTGCGGCTTCGCGCGCGTCCGCCTGGTTGAGGCCCAGCAGGGTGATGTTCACAAGGGTGCCCATCAGCAGGCGCGTCTCGGAATAGCGCAGGCGCGGGTCGAGCTGCAGGGCGTGCAGGGCAAAGCCCGAGGCGCCCGCGGCGGCGACGATTTTCAATACATCGCGCCGGGTGATCGACCGTTTGCGCGTGTCGTTTTTCGCCTTCATCTCACCAGCGCCCATCTCGCCACCTCAACAGACCGCTGCCCGCCAGCAGCACGATGTTCTGCACCTCCTGTGTCGAAACCGCCGCGGCGCTCTCGGTACGCAGCCCATACAGCAGATGCAGCAGCACCAACACAACTCCGGCAGTGACCAGCAGCAGGGTCACGATATCCCATTTGTTTGATTTTTGCGCGTCACCGTTTTCCATAATTGCATCACCCACTGCCGGATCTGGCGGAGCAGTTCGGTCACCGGCCGCACCGGGCAGAGATAGCGGCACCACGGCCGCCGGATAAATAACGAAGCGATCAGGACCAGGCTCAACAGGACGAACTGGAACCCCGATCCCACAAAGGCAAACAAAGTCCCGAACACCTCATAGCTGGAGATCGCCGGGTTGCGGTAGATCAGGGCCAGGATGACCGCCAGCCAGGCCAGGAAGCGCGGCGCCCAGGTGAGCAGCGTGCGGTAGCGTGTGGGGGTGTGGTTCTTCGCCTTACCCAGCGCGCCCAGGCATTCCTGCGCCGCCCCGAAGGGGCAGAACCAGTCGCAGTAAGGGTTCTTACTGTCCAGCAGGATGACGATCAGCACCCCGCCCAGCAGCATGTACCAGTACAGGTTGGTCTGCCACTGCGGCCAGTAACCAAGCAGGAACTTGTTGATCACCGCGATGCTCAGGGGCATGTTGAGCAGGAAGCCGAGGATGCCCAGACCCAGGAGCATCGAGATCCAGCGCGCCTGGCGGGTGTATTTGAAATTCTTGCGGTGGCCTACAAAGCCGATCCCGTACAGGGCCAGCAGCGAGATTTCGGGCAGGCCGAACTGGATCTGGGGGTTCTGCTCTTCCGCCACGGCATCGCCAAATTCGTTTTCGGCGATCTGCCGGGCGGCGAGGCGGGTGGCGTTGGCGATGGCGCGCGAGGTCAGGGTCGCGCTGGTGACCCCGTCGATGTCCTTACCCACCATCAGTTCGTCGCTGTACGACTTCCCCACCAGCCGGTCCATGAAACCAGCCATCTGGACCAGGTCGAAATATTCGCGGGTCTCGTGTTCAGCCACGACCACGACATTCAGGATCTTCCCCTGGGGATCGACCGCGACGGCCACCTGGACCGGTCCACCGTAGCCGATAGAACGGCCCAGGGTGGCGTAGCCGATGAGCTCAAAGCCCTGGTAGGCTTTGTAGCGCTGGTCGGAGGTCTCTTCAAATCGAGTTGCCTGGGGGAGAAGCTGCTGGAGGTATTCGGGCTGGCCCTTTGATTGACGCCGCAGTCCAATCCACCCGGCCAGGAGGATCGTGAGCAGCGCCAGAACCGTCAGGACGCCGTCGTACTTACGGTTAACAGCTGCCGGTCTGGCGGCGCTTTTTGTGTTGTTGTCTACCATTCAGTTCTATGTCCAGGATACGGGTTCAGTGGAACCACCCTGGGCGGGGCGGTTCGCACCGGGCTGGCCGGGGGCGCAGCACATGAAATTATAATCCCACATCACGTTAGTGGGGTAAACATCATCAATAATGTCAGGAAAAGGCGGATTGAATTCGTGGGCCTTAACAGATATCAATTCTGCCACGATCCTGCTGACCAACCGGTGCTTATTCACATCAGAATCATTGAGAAATATCAGGATCGGGGAGGCGATTGAACTGCTGAAGGAAATGAAATGCTGAAACACTCGGGGGTTCAGTGCTTCAGTCCATTCAGCGCTTCAGTGGTTCAAAGATGGATGTGAGATTCCCGGTTCACAAGCATACGTGCTCGTTCTGTGGTTTTTATGGCTGGGCCAGCGGGCACGGCATTGTCAGGCCCCTGGACAGCTCCATACAGGGTTCAAACCCAGGCACCGGATACGCTTTCTCAAGCGCAGCCCTACCCGCTGCCTGCAGGCACTCTTCGACTGATCATGCGAAGCGTGCCGCTCTGAGTGCCTGCAGGTGGCACGTCCCCAGATCCCTGTGCTGCAGGCCAATGCTTCAGGGGATGTTCAAAAGGGACTGTGCGGCGTTTTTTCTTATAAGAATGGGGGAAAAGTGCCCCAACAGCGCACCCTCACTCAAACAGCTCGCGATACGCGTCGGCGAAGATGGCCGGGGTACCGCCGGTGTGCCAGAAGAGCACCTGCTCGCCCGGGCGGAAGGTTCCACGGCGCACCAGGTCGATCAGCCCGGCCGCGGCGCGCCCGGTGTATACGGGATCCAGCAGCAGGCCCTCGCAGCGGGCAAACAGGCGAACGGCTTCCTGCTCAGCCTCACCGGCGATCCCGTAGCCGGCGCCGCGGTAGCTGTCGTTCACCAGCACTTCATCCGGCGAGAACTTCACCTGCTCACCCAGCAGATCGCCTGCTTCGGCAGCCAGATCAGCCACGCGCTTCTGCAGCTCGCCGGCCGGCTCGTCGACGCTGATGCCCAGAATCCGCCCTTCGTAACCGAACAGCCGGGCGCCGAGCACCAGACCGGCCTGCGTCCCCCCGGAAGAAGATGCGAACACGATCCAGTCGGGGCGTACGCCCTGCTCGAGCAGCTCCTGCAGGGCGAAGGCATACGCCGCGGCGCCGGTCGCGTTCGACCCGCCGTAGGGGATCAGATAGGGCCGCCGGCCGTCCGCCCAGGCCGAATCGAAGACTTCTTTCAGGCGCCGGTCGCGCTCCTCGCGGCGGGCATAGACGATCTCGGCCCCCAGCAGGCCGTCGAGCAGCAGGTTGCCGGAAGCAGAGGGCGGCGGGCTGCCGGCCAGCAGCAGGATGCAGTCGAAACCGAAGCGCGCTGCTGCCGCAGCCGTCTGCCGGCAGTGGTTGGACTGCACAGCACCGGCGGTGATCAGCGTGCGCGCGCCGTGCGACTGTGCAGCCGCAAGCAGGAACTCGAGCTTGCGGGTCTTGTTGCCGCCCAGGGCCAGGCCGGTCTGGTCATCGCGTTTGACCAGGATGGTCGGCCCGCCGAGGTCATGCGACAGGCGGGTCAGTGTTTCTACGGGCGTGGGGAGATGGGCGAAGCGAAGACGGGGAATCGGAATCATGCGGCAGCCTCCCGGCGGGTCTGTGAAATCCCCCTGCGGCGCAGCAGATCGAGCAGGCGGGGGAGGACCTGCTGGTACAGGCGGTACATCAGCGGCCTGGCCGGGTAATCCCAGGCGCCCACGCCGCGCAGCACCCGGCCGCCCAGGCCTTCTTTGAAGCGGTAGACGCCCCACATGGAATCCCGGGGGGTGAACTCATCCGGAGCGCCCCACAGGTCATACACCCGGCAGCCGGCCGCCTTTGCCCGGCGCATGGCCTCCCACTGCAGCAGGTAGTTGGGCATTTTTTCGCGGTGGGCATCGAGCGACATGCCGTACAGATACCAGGCTTTGCGGGCGAAGCAGAAGAGCACCAGCGCAGCCACCGGCTCCCCTTCCACCTCAGCCACCAGCGGTTCAGCCATCCCGGCCTGGATGAAAGCCGACCACACCTGGTGGTAGTAGCCAGCCGGGCGAATGACGAAGCCGTCGCGCAGCGAGGTGTGGGCGTACATGCGGTAGAGCAGGTCGAGATCCTCCAGGCCGCCCGGGCGCACCTGCACCCCTTTGCGCACCGCCAGGCGCACGTTGTAGCGCGTCTTCTGCTTCATGCGCGCCAGCATCTCCTCTTCGGAGGCCTCCAGGTCGACCAGCACGGTGTTGCGGAACTGCACCTGTTCAGCGGAGAACAGCCAGCCGCAGCGGCGCAGGTCGCCGGTCAGAGTCTGGCCCAGGGGGTCTTCGCTGGCATCCGGCTCTCCAGGGATGCCGTGCCCGAGGGGCACATCCGGGTCGATCTTGGTCAGCAGGGCACCCTGCCGGCGGGCAAAGCCGGCCAGGTCGTCCAGCACCTGCCGGCGCAGGCCGTCGTCGGACCAGTCGGCCAGAAGCGGACCCTTCGGGACGTACTGCACGCGCAGACCAGGATTCAGGCCGGCCGGGCGGACCTCGCGCTGCAGCACCAGGGCAGCGGCCGCGGGGCTGCTCGAACCCTCCCAGATGAGGTAGAACGGCCGCCAGCCGTAGGCGGCCTTCACCCCGGCCCACTGTGCCGTCTGCAGCACGTGGGCATTCGGGAAAGAGGCCACAATCTGGTTCCAGCGCTCTGGTTCGGGGTCGGTGAGATGCATCATGGGTTTGGTTTAACGGTCAGGCTGGTGAAGGGCGAACGCCGGCAGCGGAGCGGCGAGGAAACAATGAATGCCCGGTCGAAACCGGCGCCTGGATCAAGCCGCCGGCGTCCGGCGGCCGGCGTACAGGCGGTAAAGCGCATACAGCACGGGGTTATACACCCGGTCCCAGGGGCCGGCCGCGCGGAAGATGCGGCCGCCGAAGCCGCGTTTGAAGCGGTACACACCCCAGAGCCCGCTGCGGCGGCTGGTGAAGTTCGCCTCCAGGGTGGCTTCATCTTCGTCGGGGATGCCCCACAGGTCATACTCCTGGCAGCCCTGCTGGCGGGCCCAGCGCATGGCCTCCCACTGCAGGATATAGGTGGGCATGCGGTCGCGGTGCTCGTTGCCTGAGGCACCGTAGAAATACCAGGCGCGCCGCCCGCGGGCGAAGACCATCAGCCCGGCCAGGGGTTCGCCGGCATATTCCGCCATCAGCAGCTCGCAGGCGCCGTGAGGGTGAAACAGCTCATAAGCCCGGCGGTAGTATTCCAGGCTGTGGACGCCGAACGAATCGCGCCCGCCGGTGATCACCATCAGGCGGTAAAACGTCTCGATATCCGCCGAGGGGCGGATGACCACGCCTTTCTTCTGCGCCAGGCGGATGTTGTAGCGCGTCTTCTGCTTCATGCGCGCCAGCAGCTCTTCATCGCTGCCCTGCAGGCTCACCACCAGGGTGCGCTGGGGCTGAATGCTGTGCGGGGAGGGGCGAAAGCCTGCGGGCAGGCTGGCACTGGGGGAGTGCGCCTCTTCCCAGCAGTCGGGCTCAACTTTCAGGAAGATGGCCCGCCGCCGGCGGCATTCGGCGTCCACCTCGCGCCAGAAGACCTCGCCGGCATCGGCCCAGGGACCCACCGGTCCGCGCGGGATATAGGCCAGCGAGAATCCCAGCGGCAGCCGGCGGAAGAGGATCTGTGCCCCGGCGCGGGGGGCTCCCGGCTGGCCAGCGGCGAGGCGCGCCACCTCCCCGCCGAAGGCCGCTTTCAGCTGACCCCATTCGCCGGTTTGCAGCACATGCGCATCGGGATACTGGAACAGGAAGTCATCCCACTGGTGGAGATCGAGAACAGCCATCACAACCGTATGCGGCGGTTAGAGGTCGACCAGCACGCGAGTGCCCGCTCCGCTCTCGTTGAGCAGTTCGTAAGCCCAGCCGTTTTCGCGGCGCTCCAGGCGGAACATGCCCTCTTCGGTGAGGAACTTGACATTGCTGTAGCGCGCATCGCGGTAATCGCGCACTTTGCCCGTCTGGATAGCGTCGATCACCTGCTCAATGCCCTGCTCCACCGTCCAGCGCGGCGAAAAGCCCAGCGCCTGGTGGATCTTGCTGAAGTTGACCCAGTAATTGCGCCGGTCGGCGTCGGCACCCTTGTTCACGATCTGGGCATCGGGCACGAACTGGTGGATGATCTCGCCGATCTGGCGGATGGTGTAGTTCTGCTCGTTCGAGCCCACGTTGTAGATCTGGTTGCGGACGATCGAAAGCGGGGTCTCGAGCACGGTCATGATGGCGCGCGCAGCGTCGTCGACGTGTACGAAGGGCCGCCACTGGTCGCCGCCAAAGATGGTGATCTCTTTGTCCACAATCGCTTTGGCGGTGAGCAGGTTGATCACCAGGTCGAAGCGCGTGCGCCCGGAGAGGCCGTAGATGGTGCCGAAACGCAGGATCACCGGCGCAAAGTGGTCGTCGGCCATCTTGAGCAGCACCTTCTCCGAGGCAATCTTGCTGCGCGCATAGAGCGAGACGGGGTTGAGGGCCGAGCGCTCGTCGAGCATCTGGTCGCTGGCGCCGTACACCGAGCAGGTGCTGGCGAAGATAAAGTGCCCCACACCGCTGCCCTTGGCCACCTCGGCGATCATGCGCGTGGCCATCAGATTGATCTCCACCGTCAGCTCTTCATCCAGCGCGCAGGCCGGGTCGCCGACAATGCCGCCCAGGTGGACGACAGCGTCCACGTCGCGCATGGCTTCCACCACGCGGTCGATCTGGCGGAAGTCGGCCTGGATCACCTCCAGGTGCGGGTGGTCGAGCCACTTTTCGATCGGCTCGGTGCCGTAGAGAAGCAGGTCGAGCACACGCACCCGGTAGCCCTTCTCAAGCAGGTGAGCCAGCAGAGCCGAGCCGATGTAGCCCGCCCCGCCGATAACCAGCACGTGGCGCACTTTACGGTCTTCGGGGCGCTCATCCAGACGGCGCTCCGAGCGCACCACATTCTTCCAGACCGAAGCCCACAGACGGGCGGCCACCAGCAGGAACATGGTCAGCAGCCAGGCCAGGATGAGGGCGCCGGCCGGGAAGTTGAGCATTTCTTTGAGAAAGCCCAGACGGATCGTGCCCAGCAGGGTGCCCTGAGCGACATAGCCCAGCAGGCCGAAAATCAGATAAGCCATACTGACCGCCTGAACGACGATCAACACCTTGTATCGGCCGCGGTAGAAGCGGCCGTAGGTGTAAAAACCGCTCAGCGTGAAGATGACCAGGCAGATCAGAGTCAGCAGCCAGCCGCTGCGGCCGTAAGCCTGCAGATATTGCCAGAAGGTCTCCTGGTAATCGATGACCGCATCGGGGTTTCCGACGGCGACAATGTAAAGCAGGCGCACGATCAGCGAGGTGATGATGGCGACATTGACCAGAATGCTGTCTGCAATCAGCCGTACAACACCTTCGAATGATATGCGCCCCCGGATCCGGTTGATAACTTTGATACCCATGATTCACACCCATTCAGGCGGCATTCTGTCCTGCGTTCGTGCCGCTTCGCGGCGTCAAGCGGCGCGCACAGCAGGATAAATTACCGCCTCAATCCTTTATTATTTTGAGGCGAGTTTCTCGTGTACCGGCTGTGAATGCTCGTGAATCACCTGTACAGCTTCACAGATCCTCATGGCCACATCTGGCTCCATATCCGTCCACATCGGGAAGCTCAGACAGTTGGCCGAGAGCCATTCGGTATTCGTCAGCGGCTGGCCCGTATCATACTGGCGGTAAGCCGTCTGACGGTGCACAGGCGGGTCATAATATTTGCGCGTGTCAATATTCTCGGCTGCCAGGGCCAGCGCCAGTTCATCGCGCGAAAGCCCGAACCGCCCGGCATCGATGGTAATGGTGAATTCACGGTAAGAATGGCGGTCGCCCGGGCGGACCTGCTGGAAGCCGATTCCGGGCACGCAGCCCATGGCCTCCTGGAAGAGGGCTGCCGTTTCATTGCGGCTCTCGGCAGCATGCTCCAGGTTGTTCAGGCTCTTCAGGCCCAGCAGCGCGCTGAGTTCGGGCATGCGGGCGTTCAGCCCGGCGAAAGCGCTGTCGTAGCTGCCGTCGTTGCCATATTCACGGCCCATGCGCACGGCTGCGGCCAGATCATCGTGGTTGGTGGCGATGATGCCGCCCTCGCCGCTGATGAGCAGCTTGGTCGGGCTGAGGCTGAACACCTGGGCATCGCCCTGGCGCCCCACTGGGACGCCCTGATAGCGGGCGCCGAACCCGTGGGCAGCGTCGAAGATCAGCTTCAATTTGTATTTATCCGCCACGGCCTGCAGGCCGTCGATATCCGCCGGATTGCCGTAATTATGGACGGCGACGATGGCGGTCGTCTGCGGGGTAACCGCCGCCTCGACCGCCTGCGGGTCGAGCGTGGCGGTCTGCGGGTCTACATCTACAAACACAGGGCGCAGTCCATTCCAGACCAGCGCGCTGACGGTGGCCATAAACGTAAAGCTGGGGACGATCACATCGCCCGAAAGCCCCAGGCATTTGTAAACCAGCATCAGGCCTGAGGTGCAGCTCGAAACAGCTACCGCATGTTTTACCCCTAAATGATCGGCAACAGCCTCTTCAAATTCACGCAGGAACGGCCCTTTTGTTACCATGCCGGTGGAGAGGATCTGGCGGATCCCCGCTTCCATCTCGTCAAACTGCGGCAATACCGGGCGAACCATCGGTACCAGAGAATTAAACGCAGGGCTGCCACCCAGTACAGCAGGAAGTTTTTGCATCATATGCCTCTTTTTTCGGTTTGGTATTGTCCCATCCAGGCCGCGGTCTGCCTCAGGCCTTCCTGTAGCCCTACCTGAGGACGGAAACCGAGAACCTGTGCAGCCTTCTCCGGGCTGCCCAGGGACCTGTAAATATCGCCGGGACGCGGCGCAGCGAACTGGGGCTCCTGCTCGAGAGGCAGGAACTCCCCCAGGATTTCGATCAATTCTAACAGAGTCACTTCACGGCCCGAGCAAACGTTGAACACCTGCCCGCCGGCCTGCGGGCTCCCGGCAGCCAGCATCAGCGCCCGCACCACATCGCCGACGTAGACGAAGTCGCGCTTCTGCAGCCCGTCGCCGTAGATGGTGAGGGGCTGGCCGTCGAGCAGGCGGCGGATGAAGATCGGGATCACGGCGGCGTAGTCGGATTGGGGCGACTGGCGCGGGCCGAAGACGTTGAAAAAACGCAGCGAAGCCACCGGCAGGCCGAAGGCCAGCGTGTACAGGCTGGCGTAGGCTTCGTCCACCTGCTTGGAGGGGCCGTAGGGCGAAAGCGGGCGGGCGGGGGTGCTCTCCTGCAGGGGCAGGTCCGGTGCGTCGCCGTACACCGCGGCGCTGGATGCGATCACCACCTGGCGCACGCCGGCCCTGCGGGCAGCTTCGAAGAGCTGCAGGGTGCCGGCCACGTTGATATCGAAGCATACCTGCGGCTCGAGCATCGACTTCGGCGCGGAGACATACGCCGCCAGGTGGAAGACGTAATCCGCCCCTTCCACGGCCTGCTGCACAGCAGCCGGGTCGCGCAGGTCGCCTTCGATCAGGGTCAGCGCATCCAGCACGGCGGCCAGGTTCTCCCGGCTGCCGGTTGAGAAGTTATCCAGCACGCGCACCTGGTCACCGCGTTCCAGCAGCGCATTCACCAGATGTGAGCCGATAAAGCCGGCTCCGCCAGTCACCAGCGACACCGTCATCTTTACCTGCCCCGGAATCCCAGCATGGTGGGTGGTGTGCGCAGCATGATGATGAGATCGGTGATCAGGCTGCGGTGCTTGATATAGTACAGGTCGTATTCGAGCTTGATAATCGTCTCTTCGATCGTCGAGGCGTAGGAGAAATTGACCTGCGCCCAGCCGGTGAGCCCGGGCTTGACGAGCAGGCGGGCGCGGTAGAAAGGCACATGCTTCTGGAAGTAATCCACCAGCTCGGGGCGCTCGGCGCGCGGCCCCACCAGGCTCATCTCGCCGCGGATGACGTTGATGAACTGCGGCAGCTCGTCCAGGTGCGTCTTGCGCAGGAAGCGACCCACGCGCGTGGCGCGGTTGTCGTGCTCTTTGGCCCACTGCGGCTTGCCGTCGGGCTCGGCGTTGTTGCACATGGTGCGGAATTTGAGGATGGTGTAGGGCTGCCCACCGCGCCCCAGGCGCGTCTGCCCGTAGATGACCGGCCGCCCGTCGTCGAGGATGATGGCCAGGGCCACGAAGGGATAGACCAGCAGGAAGGCCAGCAGGCCGACAAAGCCGCCGGCCAGGTCCATCAGGCGCTTGACCAGGTCGTAAAAGGTGCTGCGGCGGTTCTCATCGACAAACGAGCGCAGGATCCAGTCGCTTTCCAGCAGGCGGATGGGCACCCGGCCGAGCACTTCTTCATATACGGTGGGCATGCGCGAAATCTCGACCCCGTACTGCTGGGCGTCGAGCAGGGCTTTGAACATCTGCGGGGCCATCGGCCCGGAAATGGCGACGATAATGTCGGTTACACTGCTCTCTTTGACGATGTCCATCAGGTCGTCGCTGGTGCCGATCACCGGGACGCCGTGGACTTCGGTCCCCTGCTTCTGGGGGTCATCGTCGATTACGCCTACCACGAAGAAAGGCGGGGGCCAGATCTCCGAGGTGACCTGCAGCAGGCTCTCGCCGGAGCGGCCGCCGCCCACCAGCAAAGCGCGGCGCATGAACTGCGCGGCAGCAAAAATGCGGATGTACAGGTAGCGCCAGCCCAGGGTAAGCCCCGCTGCGGCCGCCACGAACGCGGCCACGCCCCGGCGGGGCGGCCACTGGTTGCGCGGCAGGTCGGAGCTGGCAGAATAGAAGTAAACCAGCAGGTACAGGATAATACCCACGCCCACCGCGGCAGCCACACCCTGCACGGTCTTTTTCCAGTCGCCGGCGCGGCGCACGTCGTAGAGCTCAATTAACAGCACCATCCAGAACAGGGGCAGGAAGAAAAACCACTGGGGCGGGCGGGTGCGGATAAACTCCAGGCCCCAGGTGGGAAAGCGGTCGGCGCTGCCCCAGAAGTAGAGGGCCAGCAGCAGCGCAATGCACGCGACCAGAAAATCTCCCGCCAGCAGGACGACGCGCCGTTCGCCAATGCGCAGCTGCCAGGGGTTCGACTTCTGCACGTACCTGGGCGCGACGACCGCTTTTGCATTCGTTGGGAGTTTGGTTTCAGTCTGCAGCTTCATTCATGATCCCGAGACAGTGCTGCGTTCCAGCCAGGAACACAGGGTCTGCGCTACCTTCTCACGAGACTGACCGCCAGGCTCCACAAAAAAGCCGAACCCCAGGCCAGATGCATGGTTGCAACAGCCAGGGGAGCGCTGATGAGGAGTGGCAGGTCCTTATTCTTCACGGCAAGCTGAGCCCCCACGAAAAGCAGGGCCAGGGTGTATAAACCTAATTCTAACACCAGCAGGCTGCGCGCGGCGGGCATCCAGATGGCAAGCAGGGCCAGGACCAGCAGGCTGAGCACGAAAAGCGGCGGTAGCGCCTGCCGCCAGCGGATTGCAGCCGGGTAACGGCGCAGCATTTTTACCTTCCAGTATCCGTAGCGCCAGTACTGCCGCGCCAGCGCAGCGTAATCGGCGCGTGCAAAATACGTGGAACGGATGGCCGGGTCGAGCCAGACTTTTCCGCCAGACAGACGGATGCGGGTGTTGAACTCGTAATCCTCGTTGGTCAGCAGGTCCTCGTCAAAAGGACCGATCTGCTTCACCAGCGAAGCCCGGAACGCACCGAAGGGCACGGTGTCGACGTACTGGGCGTGTTCTGCGTAGCGGTAGAGCGCGTCGCCCACTGCAAGCGGGTGCGCAGCTGCAGCTGCGATGCCGCGTGCCACCCAGCCTGGCCCTCCCGGGCGGATCTCCCACACCCCGCCGACGTTATCACCCCTGCCGGCCTGCAGCGCCTCCACACAGCGCGCCACGTAATCGGGGCGGGGCATGGAATGGGCGTCCAGGCGCACGATCAGGTCCCCGCGTGCAGCCGCCAGAGCGGCGTTCAGCCCGCTGGGGATGGTGCGCCGCGGGTTATCGACCACTCGCAGGTTCAGATCGGGATGTTCTTCGGAAAACGAAGCGATCTGCGCCCGGGTGCGGTCTGTGGATCGACCATCGGCGATTAATACTTCCATACAGGAACGCGGATAGGTCTGCTCATAGAGCGCGCCCAACAGCAGGCGAATGGTCCTCTCTTCATTGTAACACGGCACGATTACAGAAACGAGAGACACGGCCCTAACCTGTAGACTGCATGATGATCCGCGCGGCCCTGTTTTCGGGAGTAATGGGCTGTGCAGGTGCGGTGGGGGACCGTCACCGGCACAGGGATGATTTGTACCACAGAAAAGCGATCCTGTCTGTATCGGTTTAGATTACGGTTCCTGCCCGGATGAAACGAGAATTTAACCAGCCAGGGCGATCATTTCGATCTCGACGGCAGCGCCGCGCGGCAGCGCGCCCACCTGGAAGGCCGAGCGAGCGGGGTAATCGCCGGTGAAGAACTCGGCGTAGGCAGCGTTCATGCTGGCGAAATCGTTGATATCGCGCAGGAAGACGGTGGTTTTGACCACCCGGTCGAGAGAGGAGCCGGCGGCCTCTAGGATGGCCCTGGCGTTCTTCAGGGCCTGGCGGGTCTCTTCCTGGATGCCGCCCGGGACCAGCTCACCGCTGTCCGGGTCGATGCCGAGCTGCCCGGAGAGGAAGATGAATTCGCCGGCGCGCACGGCGGCGGAATAAGGACCGATGGCCTTTGGGGCCTGGTCGCTGTGGATGGTCTGTCTGGCTGTCATGAGTTGCGTCTCCGTATAATTTGAGACCCAGAGGCGGCCCCTGGGTCCTGGGATAACGATGGCTCGGCCCTATTTTACCCGATATGTGGAGGAAAGGCGGGGGGCTAGATTTTTTGCCCCTCCATGTGAACAGCCTGTTTCGCATACTCAGGGGCGTTAAGCCCGCAGCAAGGCGTCCTTCGACTGCGCCTGCTCACTGACACTCGCAGGCTGAGTATGCTTGCATACCGCTCCGGATGCCTTGTTGCACCAATCAGATGCCTGGCAGCGATGAATAGATAAAAAACTACCCCTGTGAGACCCTGACCCTCCCCGCATCAGCACGCCTGCCAGGGGCAGGCTGCCGTGCAGGGAAAGGATTCTGGGCCCCTCCCCTGTGAGTGGCCCGCCGAAGGCGGGCAAGCGAAACGGGGGAGGCGGGGGTGGGGGTTGAAGAGCCCAGCAA
>JAAYXE010000071.1 GCA_012516075.1 Chloroflexota bacterium
ACTGTGGGCGGCGGCGCCAGGTAAGTGGGGTACGCAGCCAGGATGAAAACCAGCGCCATGATCAACAGAATCAGGATGATCAGGCTGGTGAGCAGAAACTGGATCTGGCGGGTGTTTTCCGGCTGGTCAGCCATCGAATTGATTCATGTCGCCAAATTCGGCGATGATCGAGTGCTGCTGGTCTGCAGACAGGCTGCACAGCGGCGGCCGGACTCCCCAGTGGGGGAAGCCGTAGCCGCTGGCCAGTGCCGCTTTGAGCAGGGGCGCCGCAGGCGGGTGGCGCCTGATCACAGCCCGGGCAGCGTGCAGCACTTCTCCGGCCTGCGGGTCATCCTGGCCTCTCTGGTGTGCCTCCCAGACCCGGCGCAGTACCGGCGCGGCCAGGTTGGCCAGAGCGGTGATGCAACCAGAAGCCGAGTTCTTTAAAGCCAGAGAAAAGAGGTTGTCCGTCCCGTTGAGAACGGTCAGATCGGTACCGAAGCGAGCGCCGAGCGCTCGAGCGTGGTCCGGGTCGGCAGATGAATCTTTAATTCCAGTAAAGCGCGTGGGGAAAGCATCCAGCAGGCGGGCGAGCAGGTCAAGCGATATGGGAACCCCGGAAACAGGTGGGATGTGGTAAACCAGGAATGCTCCACCATCGGGGACGGCGCGCCGGATCACCGTCTCGTACCAGGCGAACAGCCCGGCGTCGGATACCTGACGGTAGTAATAAGGGGGCAGCACGACCACGCCATCCAGCCCCAGGTCGAAGGCCATGCGGGTCAGCTCAACGGTTTCATCCAGGCTGGGAGTGCCGGTACCGCCCAGCAGTCGAAAGTCGGGGAACTCCTGGCGCACCTGAAGGGCGGTTTGAAAGATGGCTCTGCGCTCCTGGGGAGAAAACGAAGGGCCTTCTCCGGTGGTGCCCAGCAGTAAGGCGCCGTGGCAGCCCCGGCGGGCGAGGAAGGCGAGCAGCGGCGGGAGATCCTCCAGTGCCAGCGTACCATCGCTGTGCAGCGGGGTGAGTGCAGCGGCGAAGACGCCCTTCAGTTTTGAATTCCCATGCATGCTCCGATTATACTGGATTTGACCGGCGGGCCGGCAGGTGTTTGACTGGCAGGCAGTGCTACTGGTGCCTGGGGCAATGAAGAGGTAACCTGTCTTGAAATACTGGTTGATCTGCGGTATAGTTGTGTTCATTAATTGTTATGCAGCGATCCTGGGGGTATGCTGCCATACGACCGGACTTCTTACCGGTATTTGCAAAGTGGGATTTGCAGCGAGCGAAATTTAATTCTCCCCCTATCAGAAAAGCTGTCGTCTGTTCCCAGAAACCTGTTTTCTCGAAGCGCATTCACGGAAAACAGGTTCCCGGGCAGCTTTTCTTTGCTTTAAGGAGGTGAACGGGAAGATCAGGTGGTGAATATCATGAAACCGACGGCGATAACCTGCTGGCAGCTCTTCGGTACTAACTTCTGCAGGTTTCACTTCATCCTGAAGATACAGCAAGCACGGTATAGGCTGCACGGTGCCTGCCGTGTTGGGGGATAGACAGATCCAACCATAGGATTACGGAGGAGAAAATGAAACGCAATATCTGGACCCTGATCAGCATGCTGCTGATCGCCACGATGCTCCTGGCCGCGTGTGCCCAGCAGGGAGCTACGGAGCCCCCTGCAGCGACCGAACCGGTGGGCGGAGCCGCGCCTACAGAGCCCATGGAGGAGCCCACCGAACCAGAGGCTGCGGAGCCGACAGAGCCCATGGGAGAAGAGACCGAACCTGTGGGCGAAGAACCGGCCGCAGGAGAGCAAACTATCACCATCTGGCACCAGTGGGAAGGCGCTTACCTGACGGCGATCGAACAGGTCTTCGAAGCCTACGAAGAACAGAACCCGGGCATCAACATCGCCCTGGAAAAGCCTACGGATGTGACCGAGGCACTGCGGGTTGCCATTCCGGCCGGTGAAGGACCCGACATCATCGGCTGGGCGAACGACGCCATCGGCACCCAGGCCCTGCTGGGAAATATCGTTCCGCTGGAAGAGTACGGCATCGATATGGCCTACCTGGAAAGCAACTTTGAGCCGGCCGCCGTCCAGGGTGTGGTCTGGATGGATCAAATCTGGGGCATCCCCGAGAGCCAGGAAGGCATCGCGCTGGTGTTCAACCGTGCTCTGGCGAGCGAGGAAGACTTCCCCAGCGACCCATCCGATTTCGAGGGGCTGCTGGAGAGCGCCCGGACCTTCCGGGAAGCGAACCCGGACGCCTTCCTGGTGTGCAACCAGGGGCTGGGGAACCCTGATGCTTACCACGTGGGCGCCATCTACTTCGGATTCGGCATGCCTTCATACGTCGACGATGAGGGAAATGTCTACATCAACACCCCAGAGGCGCAGCAGGCCGGTCAGTGGATGAATGAGTTCAAGGCCTACGCACCGGCTGAGACCAGCCATGAGATCTGCCGCACCATGCTGGTGGAAGGCCAGGCTGCGGCCTGGTGGACCGGCCCCTGGGCCATCGCCGACCTTGAAGCTGCAGGAATCGATTACGGTATTCTCCCGATGGGCCGGCCGTTTGTAGGTATCAAGACCTTCATGGTGACCACGAATGCGGTTGACCGCGGCAACGCCGAGGCCGCTGTGGACATCATCAAGTTCTTCACCAACGAGGAGAACTCCAAGGCACTGGCTCTGGCGAACAAGACCATCCCTGCCAACTCCGCCGCTCTGAATGATCCCGAGGTGCAGGCGCTGCCGACCGTCGCCGGTTTCGGCGAGGCCCTGAATCTGGGCGTCCCGGTCGCCAGCACCCCGTATGCCGGCGCCCAGTGGGGGCCTGTGGGCGATGCGACCACCGCCATCTGGAACGGCTCGCAGACACCAGAGGAGGCACTGGCAGCCGCTGAGTCTGCCATGATGGACGCGATCGCTCAGATGCAGTAACCAGACCCATTGGAAAGCGGGGAGAGTGCAGGATGCTCTCCCCGCTTTCCTACCGCGTTAACCGTCTTTGCGAGGGAGGTCCATATGGCAAACTGGTCGGGGCGCCGGAAGTACCTGACAGTGCTGCTTTTTATCGCGCCCACAATCATCGGGATACTGATCTTCAATATCTACCCCATCATCTTCAACACCTTTATTTCCTTCACGAACCGCAACCAGTTCCACCCCAGGCCGGATTGTACGATTTTCCTGACCTCGGTTCTGGAGCCTTCCTGCTGGCCGATGTTCGAGGGCCGGCAGCGCGGCGTGGGGCAGGCCTATACGATTCAGGACCCGCTGTTTCAAAACTACGCCAACCTGCTTGGCGATCTGTTTACTAACGAAGGATTATTGGCGCTCCTGCGGCTGCTGATTGCGCTGCTTCCGTTCGCGGCCGCCAGCCAGCTCAACCGCTATTTCGACCGCCAGCTTTCCCGGCCGGTCAATTCGATCGTGGTATGGCTGGCAGCCTTCGTTATGGCAGTTGGTCTGGGACTTATTCTGGATATCAGAGGCGCGTATGATGTGCTGCAGCGCAGCGGTGACTTTTTCATCGTCGTGTTCCGCACCATCCTGTATGTGGCAGCCTGCATGCCGCTCTTCTTTACTGTGGGGCTGGTGCTGGCTTTGATCCT
Organism: Chloroflexota bacterium; assembly: GCA_012516075.1. Taxonomy (GTDB): domain Bacteria; phylum Chloroflexota; class Anaerolineae; order Anaerolineales; family UBA4823; genus JAAYXE01. The sequence goes on from JAAYXE010000071.1 coordinate 3,599, forward strand.
CAACAACGACTACATCCGCGGGCGGACCTTCTGGCGAGCGATCATGATCATCCCCTGGGCGTCGTCCTCCATGGCTGTGATGATGGCGCTGATCTGGCAGTTCTTTTTCCGTGAGCAGGGCACGATCAATCAGCTTTTGAAGCTGCTGGGTGTGGAGCAGGCAATCATCTGGCTCAATGACCCGCTGTACGCTTTTATTATCGTCGTACTGGTGAACCTGTGGTTTTCTTACCCGTTTTTCTTTACCGTAATCCTGGGGGCGCTGCAGTCCATCCCGCCGGAGCAGTATGAAGCGGCGGAGATGGACGGGGCCAGCTACTGGCAGCAGTTAATCTACATTACGCTGCCGCTGATCCGGCCGGCGGTGCTGCCGGCTGTGGTGCTGAGCTCTATCACCACATTTCAGATGTTTGGCACCGTCTGGGCGGTGACACGCGGCGGGCCGGTGCGCGGCGCCGGGACGCCCGGAGCGACCGAATTTGTGATGATCTACGCCTACAAACAGGTCTTCCAGTTTAATGCTTACGCCAATGCAGGCGCATTTGCCGTAATCATTTTCATCCTTCTGTTCCTGGCTACCATCTACAGCCTGCGTGTCACCCGCATCACGAAAGGAGCGTACGAATGAACCGGCGACCGAAACGGCATATCCTGATCCTGCAGTATGCGATCCTGGTGCTCTCGGCAATTTTCGCCCTGTATCCGGTGTGGTTTGCCGTGCTGGCATCCGGCCGTGCCGGCGGGCGCCTGTACACGCTGGATCTGGTGGGGATGTTTATCCCTACGGAATGGTCTTTTGAGAATTACCGCTACATGCTGTTCGAGAGCAATTTCCTGAACTGGATGCGCAACAGCCTGTTCGTGGCTGGATTCACCACGATTGCCTGCATGATCGTGGCAACCTCGGCGGCCTTTGCTTTTTCCCGTTTCCGGTTCTGGGGGCGTGAATTCGGCCTGGTGCTGCTGCTGGCCATTCAGGCTTTTCCGGCGGTGCTCTCGCTGGTGCCGGTGGCTCTAGCATTAACCGCCATGGGCCTGTACGGCAATTTGTGGGGGCTGGTCCTGGCATATGTGGTGGGCAACCTGGTGTTCACGACCTGGCTGTTGAAGGGCTATTTCGATACGATACCGGTGGAGATCGAGGAGGCTGCCATGATCGACGGCGCCGGGCCGATTCAGTCCTTCCTGCTGATCGGGCTGCCGATGGCCAAACCGGCCCTGGCGGTGACTGCTCTGCTGGCGTTCATGGGCGCCTGGGGAGAGTACGTGTTTGCCTCTGTGCTGGTGCCCGCGCCAGACGCACGCCGCACGCTGGTGGTTGCCATGTACAACTACGCTACGTCCAACAACATACCCTGGGGTTACTTTGCAGCCGGTGCGGTGATGGTGATCATCCCAGTGATCATCGTGTACAGCTTTATGCAGAAGTACCTGGTCGGCGGCCTGACCCTGGGCGGCGTTAAGGGTTAAGGAACTGAGGGGGTAATCTACGGCCTTGACAAACCCCAATGAACCAGTTACAGTAACCCGGACCCGGACTTAATGTGTGAAAGGATCAACCGGTACCCGGACAATTCTCGTAAAGGAGGTGTACTCACATGACAGCCCGTTTGAATAATTCTGTCCCTGTTGTGTGAGTGCACCTGCAGACCTCCCAGTGATTGTTATTTAATCCAAACCAGCAGCCGCGGGTGTGCTTGCGCCCCGCGGCATTTGATTTCCTGCGCTTTTAAACGCACAGGGTAAACCGGATCCGGCCGCGGATGTTCTGCGGCTTTTTTCGTTAAACCGAGCTGGAGATCGTCAATTGGTTGATTACCGCATTCGAAAATTCTTTTCTTACTACCGGCCTTACCTGGGATTATTTCTGAGCGTGATGGCGTGTGCAGTTGTCGTGGCAGCGGTGGCACTGCTGCTCCCGCTGTGCGTGCGCTACATTACGAAAAATGTACTCGAGAGCGGCGCCCCTGATGCAATGCCGCAGATCTATGCTGTGGGCGCCCTGATGCTCCTGCTTACGGGTATTCACACAGCCGGGAGTTATATCGTCGATTATCACGGGCACGCGCTGGGAGCGAGGATGGAGAGCGACCTGCGCAGTGAACTGTTCGCTCATTTACAGAAGCTGTCTTTCCGCTTCTATGACGAACGTAAAACCGGGGAGTTGATGTCGCGCATCACGAACGACCTGCTCTCTGGCCGAGCTCTACCACCATGGACCGGAGGATCTGGTGATCTACGCGGTGAAGTTCGGCGGGGCATTCCTGATCCTGCTGAACATCAACTTGAAACTGATCCTGGTGGTGTTCCTCTTTCTGCCGTTTATGGCGGCTTATACTGTGTTTTTCAGCGGCAGGCTGCGAGCTGCATTGAAGCGGAATAAGGAGCACATTGCAGGAGTCAACGTCCAGGTGGAAGATTCGCTGGCTGGAATCCGGGTGGTGAAAGCTTTTGCGAACGACGAGCTCGAGAAGGCTAAGTTTGCGGCGGAGAACGACCGCTTCCTGGAGAGCCGCAAAGCCGGTTACAAAACCGAGGCGCTCTTCTTCAACGGCATGACGGCGTTCACGCAGCTTGTGACCGCGGCAGTGGTGGTCGCCGGAGGGGCGGGCATCGCCAATGCCTCGCTGGACCTGGCCGACCTGCTGGTGTTTTTGCTGTATATTGGCAGCCTGATGGAGCCAATCCAGAAATTTACCCACATCTCCAGCCAGTATCAGGAAGGGTTTGCTGGATTTGAGCGCTTTATGGAGATTGTGGAACTGGAGCCTGATATACAGGACTCGCCGCAGGCGGTGGAACTGGAGGAGGTGTGCGGCAGCATCGAATTCAAACGGGTGGGATTCAGATATAATGAAAATCGCGCTTACGTCCTGGAGGATATTTCTCTGGACGTAAAATGTGGGGAAAAGATCGCTCTGGTGGGGACTTCTGGCGTTGGGAAGACCACGCTGTGCTCCCTGATCTCGCGTTTTTACGAGGTGAGCGAGGGACAGATCCTGCTGGGCGGCATCGATATCCGCGAAATCCGGCTGCAGTCGCTGCGCCGCAGTGTGGGTATCGTGCAGCAGGATGTCTATCTGTTCAGCGGCAGCGTCATCGAGAATATCCGCTACGGGAAACCCGGTGCGTCAAGAGAAGCAGTCATCGCTGCAGCTGTTAAGGCGAATGCGCACGACTTTATCATGGACCTTCCCCAGGGGTATGACACCGAGATTGGACAGCGCGGGGTGAAACTTTCGGGCGGGCAGAAGCAGCGCCTGAGCATCGCCCGGGTTTTCCTGAAAGACCCGCCCATTTTGATCCTGGATGAAGCCACCAGCGCGCTGGACTATGAAAGCGAGAAGGCTGTGCAGGAGGCGCTCGAGGTCCTGGCGAAGGACCGCACAACATTCATCATCGCGCACCGGCTCTCCACCATCCGCGGCGTGGACCGGATTGTTGTGCTGGGTGATCACGGGATTGAAGAGCAGGGGACACACACCGGACTGCTGGCGGCAGGGTGTATGTATGCCCGGCTATACCAGTCACAGTACGGAGATCCGGTTACCTCCGGCGAAACCGATCGTTTTGGGAAAAAACAGGTGATATGAAAGATTTTATCTTTGGGACTCTGGCAACTGACGAACTGCGCACTGCGCATGTGCGTGCGCTGCGCTCGGGCATCACGCACCGCTTTGTTCGCAGCCCCTGGGACCCGCGGCCTGGAGAGCCGGTCCGGCTGGAATGTACGGCCGGACCGGGGAAGGCCTGTGATCTGACTTCCGGCCGCCCACAGGCCTGGGTCTACTGGTCGACAGACGGAGAGGATCCGCAGGGGATGAACGGTGCCGCCCGCCACGGGCAGGTCACCCCCATGGAACTCGTGAGTATAGAATGGGATCACCTGGTCTGGGGGTACGTGCAGCGCTTCCGGGCCGAACTGCCCGGCCAGCCGGCGGGGACTGTGCTGCGCTACTTCATCGCGCTGGCGGGGCCTGAGGGAGAGGACCTGCCGGCTGACGGGGGGACGCGCTATGCGCTTTTCATTGACGACGACCCGCCGTCTGCCTGGGCCAGGGATGCCATCATTTACCAGATTTTTGTCGACCGCTTTTACCCGGGCGAGGGCGCTGCCTGGAAGAAGCCCGACTCGCTGGGAGGATTCTACGGCGGCACGCTGCGAGGGATTACGGAAAAACTCGATTATGTGGCGGGCCTGGGCGCGAACACGCTGTGGCTGACTCCGATTTTCCCCAGCCCATCGCATCACGGGTATGACGCCACCGACCTGTTTTCCATTGAGCCGCGCCTGGGGACAAAGGAAGACCTGCGCCGCCTGCTGGACGAGGCCCATGCTCGCGGCATACGCGTGCTGCTCGATTTCGTCCCCAACCACTGGTCGAACCAGCACGCGACCTTTCAGGCTGCACAGGCCGATGCGCGCAGCCCTTATGTGGACTGGTACACCTTCTCACACTGGCCCGACCAGTACGAGACCTTCTTCGGGGTGAAAGAACTGCCGCAGATCAACCTGCGGCACCCGCAGGCGCGCCAGCATGTGCTGGATGCGGCCGCTTACTGGCTGGAATTCGGCGTGGATGGATACCGCGTGGATTATGCCATAGGCCCCAGCCCGGACTTCTGGGCAGAGTTCCGGCGGGTCACGCGGGCGGTGAGGCCCGACTGCTGGACGTTCGGCGAAGTTGTGGAGCCTTCAGATTCGCAGATCACCTTCAGTGGATTACTCGACGGCTGCCTGGATTTCATGCTGCTGGAGGCGCTGCGAGAGACGTTCGTGTTTGGCGAGTGGGACGCCAGCCGCATGCGCAGCTTTCTGGCCAGCCATGAGGCCTTTTTCCCGGCCGGCTTTACCCGGCCCTCGTTCCTCGACAACCACGATATGAACCGCATCCTGTGGGCCCTGCAGGGCGACCGCCAGCGCCTGCGGCTGGCGGCGCTGTGCCAGTTCACGCTGAGCGGCCCACCCATCATCTATTATGGGACCGAGGTTGGCCTGTCTCAGGAGCGCGATGTGCGCCAGGGGACGCTGGGCATCCCTGAGGAGGCGCGCCTGCCGATGCTGTGGGGCGACTCACAGGACCGCGAACTGCTGAGTTATTATCAGTCCCTGACCCGGCTGCGGCGGGAGAACCCAGCTCTGCGCCTCGGGGAACTGCATCTGCTCCCCGGCGGTGGTCAGGTCCTGGCCTATGAACGCCGGTCAGAAGATGAACGAGCGCAGGTTTACCTTAACCTGAGCGCGCAGCCGGCGCAGGTCGATATCGACCGGGACAGACAGGCGCCTGATTTTTCCACCGGTGACTGCCGGGTCATCAAGCGCGGGGATGGGGCCTGCCTGGAATTACAGGGGTATTCTGGGGCAGTGTTTTTCTCGAGGCGCACAGATGAAAGGACATCTACCGAAAATGCGTAGAAGAAACGCGCGGGGCGCGCTGCTTTGTCTGCTGCTCATGGTTTCACTGCTGCTGGCTTCCTGCGGCGGAACTGCCCCGGTGCAGCCCACGCCATCCGCGGCAGAGCCAGCTACCACGCCGTCTCCGGTGCCGCCGACGGCCACGCCCACCCTGGGGCCGCCCGTGCCCGAGCCGGTGGAGCCGGTCACCGGTATGCCCCAGGGGGACGAACGCTTCCCCTGGTGGAACCACAGCGTGTTCTACGAGATCTTTGTGCGTTCGTTTTACGACAGCGACGGCGATGGGATTGGCGACTTCAACGGCATCATCGAAAAGCTGGATTACCTCAACGACGGCGAGCCGAAAACTGACACGGACCTGGGCGTGACAGCATTATGGTTGATGCCCATTTTCCCGGCCGCTTCTTACCACGGCTACGACGCTACAGACTATTATTCCGTCAACCCGGAATACGGGACGATGGAGGATTTTAAGCGCCTGCTGGACGAAGCGCACGCCCGGGGGATGCGGGTGATTATCGATCTCATGCTCAACCACACCTCGCGCGAGCACCCCTGGTTCGTGGAAGCCCAGAACCCGGATTCCCCTTACCGGGATTGGTACATCTGGGCGGAGGAACCCCAGGGGCGAGGACCGGACGGGCAGGTGGTGTGGCACCCGGCGCCCTCCGGCGGTTATTACTACGGTCTGTTCTGGGACGGCATGCCAGACCTCAATTTTACGAACCCGGATGTGACGTCCGAGATGCAGGAGGTGGCACGCTTCTGGCTCGAAGATGTGGGGGTGGACGGTTTCCGGCTGGACGGGGCGCGCTACCTGGTGGAGACAGAGCAGGCCCTGGCCGACTCGGACGCCAATCACGCCTGGTTTCAGGAATTTAATACCTTCGTGAAAGGCGTCAACCCCGAAGCAGTCCTTGTGGGCGAAGTGTGGACGACGACCTTCACTGTGGTGACCTACATTAAAGGCGGCGAGCTGGACACCGCCTTTGCATTTGACCAGGCGGCGGCGATCCTCAGCAGCCTGAATTTTGCCAGAGCAGAAACGGCGCTCGACCAGATGGCCCTGGATGCGCGTCTTTATCCCGAGGGGCAGCTGGCCCCCTTCCTGACGAACCACGATCAGAACCGGGTGATGAGCGAACTGGGCGATCAGGAAGAAGTCCGGCACGCGGCGGCGATGCTGCTAACGGCCTGGGGGACACCCTTTATTTATTACGGCGAAGAGATCGGCATGACGGGCGTCAAGCCCGATGAGCGCATCCGCACACCCATGCAGTGGGCAGGCGGGGATAAGGCGGGGTTTACCACGGGAACGCCGTGGCAGCCCGTGAGCCAGACCGATCCGGCCTTCACGGTGGAAGCGCAGAGCGAAGACCCAGATTCCCTGCTGTCTTTTTACCGCAGGCTGGTGAAGCTGCGCAGCGAACATATTGCCCTGCGGGTCGGGCAGCCCTATTTCCTGGAGATCGATCCGGCCCCGGTGTACGCGCTGCTGCGCGCCAGCCCGGAAGAGGTGGTGCTGGTGGTCCTGAATCTGGGTAAGGAGGCGGTCAGCGAGTATAATCTGTCGCTGGAATCCGGCCCGCTGCAGGGGCGGTACCGGGTGGTGGATTTGCTGGGAGCAGGGGAATTCCCCGACCTGGAAGCCAACGCGGAGGGCGGCTTTGACCAGTACCTGCCGCTGCCCGAGCTTCCGCCCAACGCACGGCTGATCTTGCAGCTTCAGCCGGTGGGGCGCTAAAACCGGCACTGGTCATCACAGGGGTTTGTATGCCTGGCATGCGAACCCCTGATTACATCTTCCCGGCCCAAACGGATGAAGACAGCGCATCAGCAGTGCTGCGTAACTGGGAATAAGCATTGACAGATTCTTCTTACCGGAAAAAGCGCCTGTGGACGGCCGGCCTGATCACCCTGCTGGCGCTTCTGCTGCGCATCTGGGCGGCCTGGCAGCTGCCGCTGGACGCAGACGAGCCGGTCTATCTGCAGGCCGCATATGATTACGCCCATTTTCTGCGCACCGGCGACCTGGCCGGCATCGTGCAGTACTCCGAAAACAGCGAGCATCCGCCTGCGGTCAAGATTCTGTACGGGGCGGTGATCGCCGCGCTGGGAGAAGGCACCCATTGGGAAGGTGCGCTTTTCGCCGTGCGATCGGTTTCGGCGCTGCTCGGTGCACTGGCGGTCGGGCTGGTGGCGCTGTTCAACCCGGCCGGCGGATTCTTCCTGGCCGTGCAAACTCTGGCGGTCAAGTATACGGGTCAGGCCTATCTGGAAGCCTGGCCCCTGCTTTGCGCTGCCGCAGCCGTGTCGGCTCTGGTGAGATCTCGAAGAGAGCGAGACCGCTGGTTCTGGATCGCCGCCGCGGCGCTGGGATTCACCGCCGCGGGGAAGTACAGCTACTTCCCGGTTCTGGCGGTGATCCTGTTTGTGTTTCTGCTTGAGAAAAAATACCGGTTTGCCGGTCTGGCCCTCTTTCTGCTGGCAGCCGGGCTGGTTTTCTGGAGTTTGAACCCTTATCTGTGGCAGGATCCGGTCCGGCGGCTGGGCGAATCGCTGCTCTTTCACCCCGCCTACGCACAGAGCGCTCATGTACAGCAGGCCGGCTACCCGTGGTACCAGCCCCTGCTGTGGGTGGCAGTTTCCTGGGGAGCCGACTGGCACCCGGAGGTGTTCTTTTATTTCGGGATTGACGGTTTGATCGCCCTGCTGGCGCTGGTGGGGATACGCCCGGCGCTGGAAAAGGGGCGCTGGGTGGCAGCCTGGATAGCTGCGGGGATGTTATTTCTGCTTTTATGGCCCACACGATGGCCGCAGTACACGCTGGTGGTGCTTCCGGCGATCTGCATTGCAGCCGGCCTGGGGGTTGAATATCTCCACCACCGCCTGCGCGAGGCCGAAGCCTACTGGAACTGGCTGGAAGGAATGCTGCCCCGTCCGGGGAAGTTCGCCACTGCCGCAGGCATCCTGCTGCTGGCAGCGGTGACCCTGGGACAGGTGCTTGTCACAGCGCGCAATTCGTGGGTGCGCCGGGGTTGGCAGCAGTTCACTCCGGAGAACAGCGGTCTGCCGGGCTGGACAGTGTACGATGTGCTGCCCCTGGACGCAGACCGGCTTGTGGTGGGGAGCGAAGCAGGAGCCACCCTGGTAACACTGTCGGAGGATACAGGCCTGCCGCAGGTATGGAACGATATCGAAGCAGCAGACAGCGGATTTTCTGCACGGGCTGTTCTGGATGTGGAAGCAGACGCTGCGGGCGTTCTGTGGCTGGCGTCGCGCAGCGGATTGACCCGCAGCCAGGACCGGGCCTGCAGTACCATCAGACTGGAAGAAACCGGCCTGGAAGGTGAGCAGATTGTAGAGATTGAGTCTGTGGAAGACGACCGCATCTGGGTGGGGGCGGGTTCGTCTGCTGCTCTGTATACGGGCGGCTCATGGCAGGTATATCCCCTGCAGGAGAGCGGGACTTATATCAGCGCTCTGGCCGTGCACCAGGCGGACGGCCGGGAAGAGGTGTGGATCGGGACCGGACGCGGGCTGTTCCGCCTGGATCCGGGCAGTGGGAGCTGGAGCGAGGTTGGCGCCCAGGCCGGGCTGAAAACCGGGACCGGTATAGCCGACCTGCTGGTCGACGGGCAGAACCGGCTGTGGGCAGCCACTCTGGGAGACGGGCTGCACGTGTGGGACGGGGCCGTCTGGACCGCTTACCGGGTGAGCAACTCCGGGCTGCCGTCGAACACAGTGGTCAGCCTGGTGGAAGCGGCTCCCGGTGTATTCTATATCGGGTGCGCCAACCCGGCTGAGGTTGGCGGCTGGCTGGCGCGTTTTGACGGGCAGACCTGGCACACCTACACAACCGGTAACTCAGGGTTTTCGGGCGCCGAACCGCTGGCCCTGGCACAGGATGCTGCCGGCCGCCTGTGGATCGGCACGCGCACCGCTGGGCTGCAGGTTTTCACCCGCCCGGATCCTTAACACGCCTGCCGGATAAGGGCATTCCAGCCGTATAATTGAGAGCATAGATGATGAAATCTGCGAACATTACTCCCCGTCGTTCTATTACTGCCCTGCTCGTGCTGATCCTGATCTTGAGCGGGGTATTAACGGCCTGCAGCCCGGGCGGTGGTTCAGGAACACCCGGGACAGTCACGACTGCACCGACGACTGCGGACACGCCCGGGCCTACCGAATCGCCTACAGCATCGCCAAGCCCCACGCCGGAACCGGACGGCACAACCGGGACGATCACGCTGTGGCATTCGTGGGATGAAGGACAGGTGCCCGTGCTGGTGGAGATCATCCGGCTTTTCCAGGATGAAAACCCGCGCGTGCACTTCGATGTGCTGTATATCCCCATCGATGACCTGCCGGCTCGCTTTGAGGAATCAGCCCGGGAGTCAGGCGTGCCAACGCTGATCCTGGGACCGGGCGCCTGGGGCCCGCCTCTGGCCGATGCAGGACTGCTGAAAGACCTGTCCGGGCTCCCCTCTCCCGAGCTTGTCACCACGGTGAACCAGGCAGCCCTGGGATCCGTGCAGTACCGGGGCGGGTTGATCGGATTCCCCTACGCGGTGAACGGGGTCGTGCTGTACCGCAACCGCAGCATCATCCCGGAGCCTCCCGAGACATTTGACGACCTGGTGCGCCTGGCTACCTCCGCCACGCAGGGAGAGCGTGTGGGTGCGATGCTGGAGCGTTCCTTCTTTTTCTCCGGCGGCCATTTGAGCGCTACCGGAGGGCAGGTGATGAATGAGGACGGCACGCCGGCTTTCAATACGCCGGAGGGCGCAGCGTGGCTGGAACTGCTGAGCGCGTTCGAACTGGCCGGCCCAACCGATTTTCTGAGCGATCAGGACCTGGAACTATTTAAAGAAGGCAACCTGGGCTTTCTGATCGAGGGATCGTGGCGCCAGGAGGAACTGCTGGAAGCGTTGAGCAGCGACCGGCTGGCGGTGGACCCCTGGCCGCTCTACGGTAGAGGGCAGCTCGCAGGATTTGTCCGATCGGAGAACATTTATATGAACGCCCGGGCCGATGACGAAAGCGCGGCTGCTGGCTGGCGGTTTATCGAACACTTCCTTTCGCCCGAGGTGCAGGAGCTTCTGACAGAGGCCGGCCGCATCCCGGCGCTGACCAGCGTGGAAACGAGCGACCCGCTGATGAACCAGATGGTCGCAGCGCTGGCCGGCGGGGCCACTTACCCGCCGTATCCGGCCATGGACCTGTACATTTCGCCGATGGACTTTGCGCTGCGCTCTTATTTCCAGGAGGGCGCAGCGGCTGAAGACGCCCTGCAGGCGGCCGAAGAAAGGATTCTGGAAGCACTGGCAGAACAGATGCCCTCTGAAGACGAGGGATAAACAGCCAGCTGAAGACTTGCTAATGAAAAACAGAGCAGCTGTGCCCTTCGAAACGGACCTCACAGCTGCTCTGGCATTAACGGCACTGTTAGATATATATAATAATATATCCTGCACCCCTGCCGGTACGGCGGGTAGTACATGATATTATTATTAAGAAGTCAGTGGGGAAATGAAAGATGAAGCTCAAAGATCTGGGGTCGTTAATTAAACAGACGCTAACCGAGTACAGCGAGGACAGGGTGGGCCGGCTGGCGGCCGCGCTGTCTTATTACACCATCTTCTCCATTGCCCCGCTGCTGGTGATCGTGATCGCACTGGTGGGTTTCTTCCTGCAGGGTGGGCAGCAGGAAGCCCAGGAACAGATCATTAACCAGGCAGGCGATCTTCTGGGCAGTGCGGCGGCGCGCGATGTGATCGAAACTATGGTCATAGGGACGCAGAACCAGGGGGCGAACATCCTGGCGACGGTGATCGGCCTGGTCTCCCTTCTTCTGGGGGCTTCGGGTGTGTTTGTACAGCTTCAGGAAGCGATGAACACCATCTGGGATGTGCGCCTTCAGGGGGCCGGGTGGAAGAATATGCTCATGAAACGCTTTCTGTCGTTCACCATGGTGCTGGGCATCGGCTTTCTGCTGCTGGTTTCGCTGGTGATCTCAGCCGCAATCACTGCTGCGGCAAATTTTGCAGCGGATCTGATCCCCGGCTCTGAAGCGGTATGGCAGTGGGTTAACAACCTGATCTCTTTTATCGTGATCTGGTTTTTGTTTGCGGTAATTTATAAAGTGCTGCCGGATGTGAAAATCAGCTGGAAAGATGTGTGGCTGGGGTCTGCGATCGCAGCGCTACTCTTCACGGTTGGGAAGGGGGCGATCGGCCTTTACCTGGGCAGCCGGGGGTTGAGCAACGCTTACGGCGCGGCCGGCGCGCTGCTGATCGTGCTGCTGTGGGTCTACTACTCTTCTCAGATCCTGTTTATTGGGGCTGAGTTTTCACAGGTGTACGCCAGCCGCTTTGGCTCGGGGGCCGTGCCCGAGGCGGGAGCGGTGCGGTTGAGCGATGCGAGCAGCTATCTGGAAGGGTTGGACGCGGGGGATACAGGAGCGCAGCGCGCTGGGCAAACGGGCATTCCAGGTAGAGAAGATCGACCGCCGTCGCAATTACCGCCGCTGCAGCCAGAACGACGGCCGGACGTCCTGCAGCCGGCCGGCCCATCACTGCTGGCAATTTCCGCTGTGCTGGCGACGCTGGTCGGTTTTGTGAGCGGGTGGGTGATCCGCCGGGTGAGATAGATAAGGGAAACGAGAGATGATAATCAGGAGAAGGATCGATGAGTGAAGAAGCGCAGGCGCCAGAAAAACAGACATTTCCTCCCCAGCAGCAGGATCGCCAGCCGGGGATTGAGTCTGAGATGCAGCCGCTCCCCAAATTTGAAGACCGGCAGTATAAGGGAAGCGAGAAACTGGTGGGGAAAGTGGCCCTGATCACCGGCGGAGACAGCGGGATCGGGCGTGCCGTGTCGGTCTATTTTGCCAAAGAGGGGGCGGATGTCGCAATCCTGTATCTGGACGAGCACGACGACGCACAGGAGACAAAACGCCAGGTGGAGCAGGAAGGGCGGCGCTGCATTACCATTGCGGGCGACGCAGGCGAAGAAATCTTCTGCCGTCAGGCAGTGCAGCACACAATCGATGAACTGGGCAGGCTGGATATCCTGGTCAATAATGCAGCCGTACAGTACCCGCAAAAGAGCATTGCCGACATCAGCGCCGAACAACTGGAGAAGACCTTCCGGATAAATATTTTCTCTTTCTTCTATATGGTCAAAGCGGCGCTGCCGCATTTTCGGCCAGGCAGCGCGATCATCAACACCACCTCGGTTACGGCCTATCGCGGCAGCCCGGGGCTGCTGGATTATTCCGCAACCAAAGGCGCCATTGTTTCGTTTACACGTTCGCTTTCTCAGGCGCTGGTGGACGAGGGAATCCGTGTCAACGCGGTGGCTCCCGGACCGATCTGGACGCCCTTAATTCCTGCCTCTTTTTCGGAAGAAAAGGTGAGCGAGTTTGGATCGGATACCCCCATGAAACGCGCAGGGCAGCCGGAAGAGGTCGCTCCGGCGTAATTTTTTCTGGCCTCGGACGACAGCTCCTATGTCACCGGGCAGGTGATCCATGTAAACGGCGGGGACTTCATTACTTCCTGATGTTGGCAGAAGAAGCAGGGACAGGATCGGGTGCTGGAAAGATGGGAAATACCTCCAGCCGCCGCAGGTCAATCGTTTCAGGAAAATCCATATCAATTTTAGAAAGGAGGAAATACGATGTGGCAGGATTTTAAAGAATTTGTAATGCGCGGCAATGTGCTCGACCTTGCAGTGGGTATCATCATCGGGGCCGCATTTACTTCGGTCGTGCAGTCCCTGGTGGACGATATTATCATGCCGCCCATCGGGATGTTGATCGGTAATTTAAATTTTGCCAACCTGATGCTGGTGCTCCGCCAGGGGAATCCGCCGGGACCATACCTGACTCCGGAAGCGGCGGAAGCGGCCGGCGCCGTGGCGATCACATATGGAGCCTTTATCAACGCACTGGTTTCCTTCCTGCTGACAGCTCTGGCGGTATTTCTGCTGGTGCGGGCGATTAACCGCATGTACGTGCAGAAGAAGGAAGAGGCAGCAGAAGCAGAGGCGGTGGTTAAGGAATGTCCATTCTGTTATAAGGAGATTCCTGTACAGGCCGTGCGGTGTCCGTTCTGCACATCCCAGCTCGAGGTCCAGACTCCATCGTTGTAATCCCAACAGCTTAGCGTACTGATTACCAGAAAAGCACCCTCCATTTTGGATCCGAGGGTGCTTTTCAACGCGCCAGTCTCTGTACCGGGCGGGTTTATAAACGCTGTTTTTTGAGGATATTTGTTACCTTTCCAGATGACAGTTGGCACTTTTCTAGCGGGCAGAGCGCCTCAATAATGAAAGAGGCTCACTGGCAACCAATCTGTAATGAAGGAGGCTCGAATGCCCGTAAAGGGATGGATTGAAGTCGACGATCTGTACTGCAAGGGATGCGAGTTGTGCGTGCAGGCCTGTCCGCAGCATGTGCTCGCGCTGAACCCGGACAGGTTGACCTCGAAAGGCTATCATCCTGCCTATCTCCACCGGGAGGGCTGCACCGGATGTGCAATCTGCGCGCTGGTCTGCCCTGAAGCAGCACTGACCGTATATCGCGAGACCCCGCAGCGAGCCCTGCGGGCAGCGGCTTAGGAGGTGATCTGTGCCGCGAGAACTGCTCAAAGGCAATATTGCCATGGCCGAAGCAGCCGTGCGGGCGGGCCTGCAGGCTTATTTCGGCTACCCGATTACCCCCCAGACCGAACTGCTGGAGTGGATGTCACAGCGAATGCCCGAACTGGGCCGGGCCTTCTTACAGGCCGAAAGTGAAGTGGCTGCCATCAACATGGTGTACGGCGCTGCCTGCACCGGGGCGCGAGTGATGACTTCATCCTCCAGTCCGGGCGTCAGCCTGATGATGGAAGGCCTTTCTTACATCGCCGGTACCGAGCTGCCGGTGGTATTGATCGACGTTATGCGCGGCGGGCCGGGCCTGGGGAATATCGCCCCCTCGCAGGGCGATTACAACCAGATCGTGCACGGCGGCGGGCACGGCGATTACCACAGCATCGTCCTGGCCCCGGCCAGCGTGCAGGAAGCCATCGATCTGACCGTGCTGTCGTTTGACCTGGCAGAAAAATACCGCTCCATCGTTGTGGTGATCGCCGATGGGAATATCGGCCAGATGATGGAACCGGCTGAGCTGCCCCCGATGCAGCCGGTAAAAGAAACGTACCCTGACTGGGCGGTGCGCGGCGCCGAAGGGCGCGAACGGCGCGTACTCTCGTCCATCTACCTGAATCCGGACGAAGAGGAAGCCGCCAACATCCGCATGTTTGAGCGCTGGCAGCAGATTCAGGCCAACGAGGTGCGCTATAAGGAATATTACATGGACGACGCGGAGATCGTCATCGTGGGCTTTGGCACCGCGGGGCGCATCTCGCTTTCGGCCGTGCGTGCGGCGCGCGCTGCCGGGATCCGCGTCGGTCTGCTGCGGCCGGTCACGCTGAGCCCCTTCCCAACTGCACAGGTGAGAGAGGCTGCCAGCCGCGCCCGGGCACTGCTGGTGGTCGAGATGAATACCGGGCAGATGCTGCGCGATGTGCAGCTCGCGGCAGCCGGGCTGGCTCCGGTGGAGTTTTACGGCCGTCTGGGCGGCGTGACGCCGTTCCCCGATGAGATCCTGGCCGAAATTCAGCGACTGGCAAAGGGATCTTTCTCCGCGGGAGATGATCCCCGGAATGCCTGGCTGCAGCGCTTGAGAGCAGCGGTGAATTAAGGATGCGGTAGAGGAGAAAAGCATGGGATCTACTAACTCTGCTCAGGTGGTTTACCGCCGTCCAGAAGCGTTTACGGATACGCCCACCCATTACTGCCCGGGCTGCACGCATGGGATCGCACACCGGCTGGTCGCAGAAGTAATCGATGAAATGGGGCTGCGCGAAAAAACCATCGGGGTAGCCCCGGTGGGCTGCGCGGTGTTTGCTTATAACTATTTCGACCTGGATTTCGTGGAGGCTGCCCACGGCCGGGCGCCAGCCATGGCGACCGGGATCAAACGCGTGCTGCCCGACCGCACCGTCTTCACCTATCAGGGTGATGGCGACCTGGCATCCATTGGCATGGCGGAGATCATGCACTGTGCGGCGCGCGGCGAGAACATCACCGTGATTTTTATCAACAATGCCATCTACGGGATGACGGGCGGGCAAATGGCCCCCACCTCGCTGCCTAACCAGAAGACCACCTCATCGCCGCTCGGGCGAGATGTCGAACAGACCGGTTACCCGCTGCACATGGCCGAAGCGATCGCCACGCTGGATGGGGCCGGCTATGTGGTCCGGCGCAGCCTGCACGATCCGAAGAACATCCGCCAGGCTAAGAAAGCCATCCGGCTGGCTTTCGAAGCTCAGCAGCGTAATCTGGGTTTTTCGATGGTTGAACTGCTCTCCACCTGCCCGACCAACTGGGGGATGACCCCTCAGGCGGCATTGAAGTGGGTGGAGGAGCACATGATACCGGTATATCCATTAGACGACTTCAAAGTCACGCCCGCGCTGGCGGGGCTGCGCCTGCAGGCGCCTCGGGAGGGATAACAATGCAAACAGAGATCTTGATCGCCGGGTTTGGCGGGCAGGGCATTCTCTTTGCCGGGCAGGTGATGGCATATGCAGCAATGGACCAGGGATGGGATGTGACCTGGATCCCCTCCTATGGTCCTGAGATGCGAGGCGGTACGGCGAACTGCACGGTGATCATCGCCGATGAAGAGATCGGGTCCCCGACGGTGCGCAGGCCTCAGGCAGTGATGGCGTTCAACCTGCCGTCTCTGGATAAATACGAACCGCTGGTGGCGGACGGCGGGGTCCTGATCGCCAATGCTTCCCTGATCAACCGTGCGTTTCAGCGCACAGACCTCAAAACCGTGATGATCCCGGCGAATGAAATTGCCGAATCACTGGGCGATAAGCGCCTGACGAACATGGTGATGCTGGGTGCGCTGCTGGAGAAGCTGCCGGTTCTTGCCCTGGAGGACATTGAAAAAGCACTCGCCGGGCATTTGCCGGCCCGGCACCAGCGCCTGCTGTCGTTGAACTACCAGG
>JAAYXE010000072.1 GCA_012516075.1 Chloroflexota bacterium
GCCGGGCGGGAGAAGGGATCGCGAGACGGCATAACCGTTTTCGGGAAGACCAGGGAAGTTCGGCCAGCGCCCCCGGCGAGATTCGAACTCACAACCTTGTGCTTAGAAGGCACCTGCTCTGTCCATTGAGCTACGGGGGCAGATGTAGACAGTATACCTGTTTCCAGAATTATCAACGTTCAAACCGCTGCCGTCCGGATAGCGGTTTGCCAGGCAGCCCTGCTCCACCCGGCCAGACAGGCAGGAGCAGGCTTCAGGTTGGATATTATTTTACTATGCACGCGCATTTCTTGCACGATTTCGCCAGCGCGATCTATGCATTACCTGTTACTGCGTGGGGCTGCAAGCGCACGCCGGGGTTCTGGAAGAGAAGCTGCAGAACTGATTGAATCCGGGTGCAGGTCACCCGTCTCGCCAGAGGCGCTGATATGCAGCAGGACCATCTATCAGGCGTCTGTAAAAAAAAACGCGCCTGATAGATGCTCTCAAACAGCCCTTGAGGCCAGACAGAACTGAATCTTTTAAATTGGGGAACAGAAACGATCAGAGCTTACCGCCATTAACCGGCAATTTGCGGGTGATTTAACTACGCCCGCAGAATCTTTTCCATCGCTTTCCCCCTGGCCAGCTCATCGATCAGCTTATCCAGGTAGCGAATTTCGCGCATCGTTGGGTCTTCGATCTCTTCCACACGGACACCGCAAACCACACCTTTAATCAACGAGCGCGCCGGATTCAACTGGGGCGCTTCGGCAAAGAAGGTCTCAAAGTCTGTCTCTTTTTCCAGGTGCTCTTCCAGCATTTCCTGGTCATATCCGGTCAGCCAGCGGATGATCTGGTCAACCTCTTCCTTCGTGCGCCCTTTGCGATCCGCCTTGGTAACATAATGGGGATAGACGCTTGCGACGCTCATGGTGAAAATGCGGTGTTTCTGCATGATACCGTTCTCCTTTATTGGTTTCCATAATTTTACTGGAAATAGATCCGATCATAAATTATCGTAACATAAACAAGAGTAAAAAATCTCAAGATGAGAATCCCATCTCAAACCGCCACAGTAACAATCACACAACCCGGTCCTCAATCTCCCAGGCATGATCCAGCAGGTGCCAGGCGCTGCGGCGTGCAAAGTAGCGCGGCGACCAGCGCTCCCCGCCGCGCGGGCCTTTCTTCGGCAGCTCTCCACGGGCAGAGGCCCGCAGCGCGTCCAGCGAGGCCTGGCGCGTCAGCTCCAGCGCCGCGTCCAGCCGGGCATCGCCGGGATCCTGCGCCTCAGCGAACTTCCAGCCCACCTGCCTGGTGTACCCGATGCCGGCGTCCAGCACGTGCAGCTTAATCTTCTCTAACTGGCGCCCACCGCCGCGCGGACCGCTGCGCAGTTCCTTCCCCCCGGCCTCCCTGACAGCCTGCAAAAAGGCCTGCCAGGAGGCATCCAGCACCTTTTCCAGCCGCTCGAGTTCGCTCTCACTGACCGGCTGTGCATCTGCGGTAGGAGGCTTTCCGGGGGCGCCAAAATCCGTGGTGGCATTACCCTCCAGCCGCTCGACCACCCGCAGTTCGGAGACATCCCCGGGCAGCCGGAATCCTTCCACCTGGCTCACGACTTTTGCATAGCGCTCGCCGTAGTCCAGGAGCGCCTGCAGGGCGGAGGCTTCATCCTTACCGCTGCGCGCCCAGCCGGGCCAGTCCAGCGCACAGGCAAAGACTTTTTTCTTCCCAATTTCGAGATACACGTCCATACTTCGCTCCCCTCCTGGCAGGCTGACCGCCTGCGATGTATGCTTCGAATTATAACGGCCCCGTCCATTCTGTCTACCGCTATAATAATGTCAGCAGCTAAAACCACATGGGGGAAAGGAGGCAGAACAGATGCCAATTGCGACCATCAACCCGGCCAGCGGGGAAACGCTGCGCACCTTTGAGGCGTTGTCGAGCGCTGAGATCGAGAGGCGCATTGCCCGCGCGGCCGAGACCTATGAAAGCTTCCGGCGCACACCGCTGCGCGAACGGCTGGCCTGCCTGCAGCGCGCAGCAGAGCTCCTGGAAGCCCAAAAAGAAGAACTGGGCCGCCTGATGACCCTGGAAATGGGGAAACCGCTCAAAGCGGCCATGGAGGAGGCTGCCAAATGTGCCTGGGCCTGCCGCTACTACGTTGAAAACGGCGAACGTTTTCTCCAGGACCGGGTGGTGCAGACCAGCGCCACCCGCAGCTTCGTGCGCTACCAGCCAGTGGGACCGGTGCTGGCGATCATGCCCTGGAATTTCCCCTTCTGGCAGGTCTTCCGCTTCGCCGCCCCGGCGCTGACAGCCGGAAATGTGGGCCTGCTCAAACACGCCTCCAACGTGCCGCAGTGCGCTCTGGCCATCGAGAACATCTTCCTGGAAGCCGGGTTCCCGCCCGGGGCATTTCAGACGCTGCTGATTGGCTCAGATCAGGTGGAGCAGGTCATCCAGGACCCGCGCGTGCGCGCGGTCACCCTGACCGGCAGCACGCCGGCGGGCAGCGCAGTCGCCGCGCAGGCGGGAAAGCTGATCAAAAAGACCGTCCTCGAGCTGGGCGGCAGCGATCCTTTTATCGTCATGCCCAGCGCAGACCTGGATAAGGCCGTGACCACTGCGGTGAAAGCGCGCGTGATCAACAACGGCCAGTCCTGCATTGCGGCCAAGCGCTTTATCGTGCACGAACAGATCTACCCCGAGTTCGAACGCCGCTTTGTGGAAGGCATGCAGGCGCTGCGGGTCGGAGATCCGGCAGACCTGAACATCGATCTTGGCCCGGTGGCGACGCAGAGCATCCTCGCAGACCTGGAGCGGCAGGTGCAAACGTCGGTAGAGCAGGGTGCGCGCCTGCTTCTGGGAGGCGGGCGGCTGGACCGTCCCGGATTTTACTTTTCACCCACTGTGCTGGCCGATATCCCGCGCGGCTCACCGGCCTACCAGGAGGAAGTGTTCGGGCCGGTCGCCATGCTGCACCGCGTGCGCGATATCGATGAAGCCATTCACCTGGCGAACGACACGCCTTTCGGTCTGGGGGCAGCCGCCTGGACCCGGGATCCCGGCGAACAGGAGCGCTTTATCAACGAGATCCAGGCCGGAATGGTCTTTATCAATGCCATGGTCGCCTCCGATCCGCGCCTGCCGTTCGGCGGAGTGAAAGAATCGGGCTACGGGAGAGAGCTGACCGAGCTGGGCATGTATGAATTTATGAACATCAAGACAATCTGGATCCAGGAAGACGGGGAGGCGCGTCAGACCGGGACGGAATAACGAAAATGCCGTGAATTCAGGTTCACGGCATTTTCGTTTAATGACGTTTTTTCAGCACGAAATGGATTATTCCACGCAGGGCCGCAGTCCTTTATAGACCCGCAGTCCGGACAGGGTTTTTAAGATGACCATGGGCTGGCGGCCCAGCTGCTCCGCCAGTTCGACCGGCGTGAGGGGCACGTTGCCGTTTGCGAGAAAGAGGCGGAATACCGAATCGACCAGGGTGGTTTGCTGGGTAATAAACGATTCCTGCCTGGCACAGTGTGTGATGAGCACATGCTGCAGGCCGTCAACACGCTGTACCTCTGCGGTTTCAGCGTCCACCCAGTCTACCTGTTCATCCGTATTTAAATCCGCAAACGCCTCCTGGTGCTCGGGACACAGATAGCTGCGCAGATAGACGCGCCAGTCCCGGTCATTTGCCCTCCACCAGTCAAAGTCAATATGATAGCGAGTCTGCAGGGTGGGTTTAACCACACTCATGCGCTTTACTTCTGTCAATCGATTCCTCCCCAGAACTATGGATTTACAGAGGCGAACTTCAGGCTTCGAGGATCGACCAGAGCAGTAAACGAGCCGGATTATGGATACTCAGAGTCATTAAAGCGGAAATGCAGATCACCCACGTGGACGAACCAGGGGCGTTCGGCCAGCAGCGCCAGCAGCGGACCGGGCGGCACACGGCGCACCATGTTAACCGCGGCGTAGAGCTCAGTGGCATGCACATGGCTCTGCGGGGTCAGCTTTGCCAGCTCGCGGAGCGTGTTGACCACCACCCGCTCAAAAGGCGGGCGCTCCTTCTGCATCTGCGTCCAGACCTGATCAATGGCATTGACGTCCGGCACGGCAATCGCCATGCGCTCATCATAGGTTGCGTTCACAATCTGCTTCAGCATGGCGAACACAATTCCGCCATCCGAACCGACCAGCACCGTGCGGATCCACTCCCGGGCCGAGCGGCGCGAATCCGTATCAATAATCACCTGACCCGGTTTATTCCCGCGCCGCACCTTCACGATGCTTCCGGGCATCAGGCCGCGCGCTTCGTACCATTCCTTCAAGCCTGTAACATAGCGCTTTTCGCGCACCACCCAGCCGGGGAACTCCTCGCCGCTGTCGCCATCCACCAGAATAAAGCGGATGCGCGGCGCCTCGTAAGCGGTGGGGAAGAGATGGCGGACCTTTGAGGACAGCGGCAGCGTGCCTGAACGCCAGTGCGGGAAAATCAGGGGGATCTGGGCCTCATCCTGGTCTGGCTCCCGGTCCGGAAGCGGGGAGAGTTCATCGTCCAGGAGGCGCTCAAGCTCGAGCATTTCGGGAGTGAGCAGTGAACGGTCATACTCCACTCCGGAATAGCGCAGATAGACAGGGGGCTCCAGCGCCTCTTCGGGCTCGAGGCGCTGCAAAAACCAGAGCACATCTCCGGCCGGGCCCACCTCATCAAACCGGCCGTCCTCCTGTAACGCCAGGTCCAGCGAGAACTCCACCAGGCGCGGGTCGACGTCCATGTTCAACCCGATCTGCTTGATAAGCTCCGAGGTCGGCAGTGGGCCGCCCCCGGCCATGTCCAGCACCGCCTCGGCCAGGTTCAGATGCCCGATATTGATGTCCACCAGCAGGGAGCGCGGGAACCATTTCCCGGCAATGCGCACAAAGCCCTGGTTGTTCCGCAGCGCTTCATCGAGCTGCTCGCAGAGCACGTCGCCGTAAGCCTCCAGCACGGTAGCCGGGTCGAGCGCTTCGCTCTCGTCCGCCAGCTCGCGCGGCTGGTTGAGGGCATGGTTCTCCAGGCCAGCGGCAAATTCCCGCGTCTCGCCGTTTTCAAACTCAACCTGGATGACTTCAAATGCACCCAGGTCCGGGTTGTGACCCGGGCGCACGGACAGAACCTTTCCTCGGCGCCAGTTCAGGGCCGGGAAGACTAATGTTTGATCCGGCTCATAGCGCTCTTTGGGCAGGTACGTCACACCTCCCGAACTGCGCTGTTCCTGCAGCATCTCAATTTCCCGGCGGACCCGCTCGCCCACCAGTGCGGTAACCAGCTCTCTGGTTGTCTGCGGAACTTCCTGTTCCAATAAGTAGGTGTACAGGAATTCGATGTCCGCTTCCTGGACCTCAAAGTCCTCCCAATAGTCCTCGCCGATGACCGAATTAACCATAACCATATTTGAAGCCTCGAACATTATCCTTTGGCAGTAACTGGCGCAATTGGGCCCGGGAGAATGGGACGCGTCCACGACTGCGCCAAAGGCAGCTTTTTGCCTTTTCGCCGTTTGATATTATACTCTATGCGTGGAATTTGTAAAAAAATTGAAAGTGACCTCGAAATATCATCAAGTTATTTTCAACATCAGTGAATGATGGGATTCGTATTCGAAGACGAAGAATGGGAAGCCGTGGGGGTTGTCAACGGCACATTTCAGGCTGAAATCCTGCGAGGTCTGCTGGAAAGTCAGGGGGTAGAAGTGGTGCTCTCACAGGAAAGCGCCGGCCGCTGGGCATATGCCCTGACCGTCGGTCCGCTCAGCCGCGTCGAAATCTTCGTCCCTGTTCGCCAGGCCCAGCTTGCCCGGCAGATCCTCGCAGATTATGAAGCCGGCAAGTTTGCCGCTCCAGGTGAGGATGACGGAGCAGAGAGCTGACCGGGCCGTTTAAGGGAATACCTGTTCCAGCCACTCCATGGGGTCCACCTGCACGCCCCCAACGAAGATCTCCCAGTGCAGGTGAGGACCCGTGACTCGCCCGGTCGCCCCAACCAGGCCGATAACTTGCCCGGCCTTTACCCGGTCTCCTGGCTCAACCAGGATCTCTTCCTGGTGCATATATCCGGTGTAAACACCCCAGCCGTGATCGATCATGGTCGCATTGCCGCGCACGGTTAGCGGCCCTGCAAAGACCACAACGCCGTCCGCAGGTGCGTATATCTCCGTACCGACGCCGCCGCAAAAATCAAGCCCGGTGTGGAAGTAGCGGTATTCGCTGCCGTTATAAGCACGGCGGCTGCCGAACCTGGAAGGCCAGCACTCGGCAAATTCAGGCGGAACAGGGGCAGCGAACACCCCGTCCCACATTTTCTCAGGGGTATATTCCTGCACCAGCGCCAGCCACTGCGCATCTTCTGGCTGGGTGATCGAGGGATCGATGGTCTCCGGGCTGACGGTCAGCACCGGGTCGTAAACGTAATCGCCGCTGGTGACAAAAACATTCTGTGAGAAGGAAAAAGAGGCACTGCCATCCTCAGCAGACAATGTGCCGCTGATCGCCAGCGGGTACATACCTGGCTCTGCCATAGCATGTATGCCCTGCATGGCCACGTAGCCCCCCTCATCCGGGAAGAAATGCAGATCGTACCCGGCCAGCGACCCTTCGAGCTGCAGTCCTGGCGGAGCGTCAATGCGGATGAACGCAGCCTGCCCCTGAACCAGTGGCGTTGGAGAAAGCGAAATGCCCGTTATCAGGCTGGGGAGGGCGCCGGGAGAGTCATTAAAATTCTCGCCGCTGCTGCCGGCCGGCTGCTCTTCGCCCGGGGCTGCCCCGCCCGGATAGTGCAGCACATCGCCGGGCAGCGCCAGCCAGCGGCTTTCCAGGCTGCTGGTGTTTGCCAGCTCCCATGTACTCGTGCCGTTGAGCACGGCCAGTTCGAGCAGCGACTGCCCCGGAGCCAGAACGGTCCGCCGGGTAGGCCCGGCAGCGGTTTCCTGCACCGGCAGGATCAGGTTCGCCCCGGCATAAATTTCTCCCGGACTGGTGAGATGGTTGAGGCGAATGAGGGTCTCGCTGGGGATCTGGTAGCGCCGGCTGAGGCTGCGCAGGTTTTCACCCAGGGGAACCCGGCTGGTGGTCAGCACCCCGTTCACCCCTTCCAGGCCGGGGATCACCAGTGGGGTATTCAGCGTGAGCTGCCCGGCGTTGGTGATGTTATTGGCCGCCTGTAGATCCTCGAGGCTGACGCCAAAGCGCAGGGCAATATTCCAGAGCGAGTCGCCATCCTGAACGATGTACACCGGCCCCTGAGGTGTGTCTTCCTGGGCGAAGGCGTATCCCCCGGGCAGAATCAGCCCGGCAATAATGAGGAAATACAGCGCGCAAAGCAGGCTGTGCTTCAGTTCAAGGAATTTCTTCAAAACGAACCCGGTCTCCAATTTGAAAATCATCAAAATGCGCGGTGTTCATCTCCAGCGCGTAACACGCCGGGCGGCGTGGAAAGTATGCAAAACGCCACCTGCGCGCCAGCCTGACATCCACCACTTCTCCGGCGGAATTAATCCACACAACCGCCAGATCGGTAAACATAAACCACATGGTAATCGAGGCGTCGACACGGCTGTCTCTTTTCTGCTCCAGCAGCAGCCCCCATCCCCTGGGTATCTGGCGACGGAAGGTTAGCCCGCGCAGCCGGCAGAGGAAAGACGTGCAGCGGCGAGCACGAATGCGATCAGCCGCAGGCCGGGTGGTATTTAAAATCATTACGTCATGCATGCCGGAAATCGGGTGCTGAGGCGCCGGGCTGTTCGAAGGGTGATCCTGCTAACCCATCACCTTTTCAATGCTGTCGAGCAGTTCCTGCGGGCTGAAGGGTTTCGAAAGGTAATCGTCTACCTTGGCAATGTGCAGGCCCAGAACCTTATCAATGCTCTGGGCTTTAGCCGTGATCACAATCACAGGGATATTGCGAGTGGCTTCATCTGCCTTCATCTGCTGGTAGACATCCCAGCCGTCCATATCCGGCATCATCAAGTCCAACAGCACCAGGTCGGGCAGGTCACGCTGGACCATGCTCAGCCCTTCTCGACCACCGTTGGCGCCCAGGACTTCGAAGCCTTTGCGGCCCAGGATCAATCGAACAAGATCGATCATCTCCGGCTCGTCTTCGATGTATACAACCCTTTTCGCTGTGTTCGCCATTACGCTCCTCCAGCAGGGCCCTGCTGTCTGAAACCGGGTAGAGATTAATGCGGATCATCAACCAACAGCCCGCGCACGGTCGTGCTGCGCGCAGGCATCCCGGGCTGTAATCCCGGGTAACTGAGGTAAGTTTACCATACGAGTGGAAGAATGATCTTTCATTTCTAACAGCACCCCCCTTGCCACGAGTTTGGCGCTCGACTATAATCTGCAGGCGGGGATTGGATCGGCTAACCCTGCACAACCTTAATAAATTGCATAAATCCTATTTTCAAGAGGCAGTTCTATGATTGATGTCAACAATCTCCGCAAAGGAACCACCTTCGAGGTGGATGGAGAGATTTACAAAGTTTTAGATTACCACCACAACAAACCCGGGCGCGGTAACGCCACCATTCGGGTAAAAACCGTCAACCTGCGCAACGGCACCATCCGTGAAATGACCTTCCAGTCCGGGTATCGCGTCCAGGATATCCGTCTGGACTTTCACAACGTCCAGTACCTGTACAATGACGGCCGGTTCTACTATTTCATGGATATGGAAACCTACGAGCAGCCGGCCATTGCCGCTGAAATCCTGGGTGATACCGCCAAATTCCTGAAAGAAAACCTGGAAGTGAAGCTGACCTTCTACCAGGGTGAGCCCATTGACATCGAACTGCCTACAACCGTAGACATGGAAGTTGTCGAGGCGGAAGTCGCCGTCCGCGGCGACACCGCCACCGGTGTAAACAAGAAAGTCGTCACCGAAACGGGATTAGAAGTTCAGGTCCCGGCCTTCATTGAGCGGGGGGACGTGATCCGGGTGAACACTACCGACGGAAGCTACGTCACCCGCGTATAAAGCCTGAGGACGACGGCCGGTCTGCAGAGGGCGGTCGCATTGAACGGCGCCCTCTTCACCGGTTTAATTAAGGTCCCTCCTCCCGGCGCAGATGGTCGTCATTCCCTATAGCTGGTGGGAAAAAATGATGATCGACCGCCTTTCAGGCGGAAACACTGCCCAGGTTTTCAGGTACCTCTAGAAGTGCGAAAAACCTTTATATTATGCGAACTCCAGCCGGAAAAGAATGTCGGTATTTTTATGGCGATTACTACCGGGGACGCGCCCGGGAGGAATGCCGTCTGCTCGCATCCGCATCCCTGCCCTGGAAACCAGCTTTCTGCCGCACCTGTCCGGTGCCGGACATTTTGCGAGCCAATGCCTGCCAGCATATGATTTTAGAACCTCACCTGGCCAGGCCTTTCCCGTTTATCCAGCAGCAGGTCCGGGTCGATCCTTACTGCACGAAAACCGGCCGTTCCGGCTTCGACCCCCATATCGGCTGCGGCGAATGCCATCCCCTTCCATCAATTTTTACTGGAGAAGATCGTGAGTCTGACTCTGCTGCTGGATCTTGATGATACGCTGCTGGTCAACAGCACTGAAAAATTCCTGCCCGTATACCTGCAGGCCCTGACCAGAGAGCTCTCGCAGTATGCACCTCCCGAACAGTTAATCGGCCGGCTGCTGGATTCAGTCCGCAGGATGATGGAAAACCGCCGTCCCGACTGCACGTTGAAAGAGGTTTTCGACGAGAGCTTTTACCCCACGCTGGGTCTCGATCCTGAAGCGCTGGCGGAGCCAATCGAGCGCTTTTATGATGAGGTCTTCCCTACGCTGCAGTACATCACCAGCCCGCGGCCGGCCAGCGTCACGCTGGTGCAGGAAGCTCTCCGGCGCGGCTACCGCCTGGTGATCGCCACCAACCCGCTGTTCCCGCGCAAGGCCATGCTGCACCGCCTGAGCTGGGCCGGTTTCTCATCCCAGGAATATCGTTTTCCGCTGGTTACGTCCTACGAAGTATTCCACTTCTGTAAACCCAACCCGGCCTATTACGCCGAGATCCTGGCGACCCTGGGATGGCCTGAAGAACCGGTCGTCATGCTGGGAGATGACCTGGATAACGACATTCGCGCCGCCAGGATGCTGGGCATTCCCGCCTTCTGGCTGAAGAAGGATGGCGTCCAGCCCCCAGACGGGCCCTTTGGGCCGAGCGCCAGCGGGGAGATTGAAGATTTCCTCCCCTGGTTAGACAGCCTCTCCGCTGAAGCGCTGGAGCCGGATTATTCGCTGCCATCCGCCATGCTCGCCGTCCTGCTGTCCACACCTGCCGCTCTGGACACCTATGTAAAAAATGTGCCGCTGGAACGCTGGAACATCAGGCCGTCTGCAGATGAATGGTCGATCACCGAAATCCTGTGTCACCTGCGCGATGTAGATGGAGAGGTGAACTACCCCCGGGTCAAAAAGGTGCTGGAGGAAACTAACCCCTTCATCCCGGGCAAAGATACCGATCCCTGGGCCGATGAACGCGGCTACATTCACGAGCCCGGTCCAGCGGCCCTGCAGGCCTTCACCCGCGTACGCCTGCAGCTTCTGGAAACCCTGGAAAACCTCACCGACGAAGAATGGCAGCGCACGGCGCGCCATGCCATCCTGGGCCCTACCCGGCTGTCCGAACTGGTCGGAATTATCGCCGCTCACGACCGGCTGCACATTCGCCAGATCCGTGAATTAATTCAATAAATCCCTGTGGGGTATTCACCAGGCGGGGGCTAAAAAGTGCTTTCTCCGTGGCTGAGGATGTAAAAACTGCGCGCGCTGGCGCCGGGTAAGTGGATAAAATCGGTGACCAGATAACCCAGGGCAAACAGCGCTTCAAACAACTGGCGGGTGTGCATGCGCCACTCAAGCGCCAGATCCGGCGCACGCTCCTTTAACTGCTGAAAATCTGACGGGATTTCGATCAACTGGATGGGATGATCCCGGGCGGCCTCTTCCTGCCCCTGCGGCTCTATGCGCGGCGGTGCGGTTGGCGGCCGCGGCAGCCCGCTATCATCGACCCGGGTTGGGTTCGCGATCTCGGCGCCGGTAGCCAGCACGTGAGCCAGATCAAGCTGCAGGCGGGCCTGCTTGCTCAGGCGCCGGTTGACCCGTTTGGTGTTGATCCACCAGTCGACCTGAAAACGGTCTGAAGGAAGCCCGCTGTCCTCAGGCCACATCCCCGGACCGTAGTAGTCTCGCCGGTACACGCTGCACACCGCTCCGAGGCGGGTGATGTTCAGATAGGCATTTTTGCTGTCCAGAGGGTCGTAAACCCAGGTGATGCAGTCCAATCCCTGGCGGCGAGCCATCTGCCACTGGGCTCGCTTCAAGGCAAACCCTACCCCCTGATCACGGTACTGGGGGTGCACCGCAAGCAGATGCGAAACATGCTTGGATCGCGGCCCATCCGGCGTGAAATACATCCCCGGGAACCCGAAAACAAAGCCAATAATCTCGCGGTCCCGCAGGTCGGGTTTCTCCTGCTGAAAGGGGTTAATATCACCCACCTGCCCGGCAAACGCGCCGATCACGATGCCGCCGTTGTGCACCGCCGTCAGCATCGTGTGAGCCGGGACCACCCTGAGATCACTGCCAGGCCATATCAGCCGCTGTAACTTTTCGACCGCCAGCATTTCCTCTGGCGTGTCCAGTAAATGCAACGTCCAGCTTGGCATTCCACGCTCCTGGTTGCTTTCCCTGATCGTGATGTCAGCTGCACCGGGCCGGTACCCGGATTTCCCCCTATCCCCGCTGGAACAGGGATCGTACCAGAGAACCCTGCAGACTGCGATCCTGCAGGTATGCCAGCCGCTGTGACATGCGCGACGGCATGAGGTTGAATACTCTGGGGATGGTATCCAGAGCGCATGTGCGGTTGACCGCCAGATAGTCCAGCCAGTAGACGGATACAGGCAGATTGGGGAAAATGAACTCAAGAAACACGGTCAACGCACGCAGATACGGGGGGCGGATTCCAATCAGCCTGCGGTGCCTGCCAGTGGCCTGCATCACCAGCGACGCGACTTGAGAAAAGGTAAGGTACTCGGGGCCGCCAACCTCAAAGGTGCGGTTGCGAGTATCCGGGTCATCCAGGGCCCAAACCAGGCAGGTCACCAGGTCTTCCACCCACAGCGGCTGGAGAAGCACACTTCCATCTCCAGGGGTTAAGAGGCCGAAGGGTACTGCCTGCATAATGCGCGCCAGGCCGGTGGTCAGCCCGTCGCCGGGGCCAAACAGGATCGCCGAGCGCAGGATCGTGTAATCCAAACCGCTCCGGCGGATATACTCCTCTGCAATTGCTTTAACTTTGAGAACCGGGTAAGCAGAAGCCCGATCGGCTCCCAGATGACTGATATAAAAGATGCGCTCCACCCCCGCATCCTGCGCCGCGCGCACAACCGCCTGCGTCCCCTGAATATCGATTTCCATCAGGCTAGCACGCGCGCCCTTCCACTCCCCGCTGGCCAGGTGATAAACCGTATCCACCCCAACCATGGCTGCCCGTAAACCGCGCTCATCGTTCAGGGCAGTTACGGCTACATCCACTGGGACGCCTCTGGGAAGATTCGGGGATCTGGTGGATGGACGGATCAGCGTTCGTACGGGGAGCCCGTTTTCAACCAGATGACGGATCAGGGCTTTTCCCACAAAGCCGGTGCCGCCGGTGACCAAAATCATGGCCTGCATTATAGCATCTCAAACCTTGCGTTCGCAAGCAGGGCCTGTTTGCTGCTTCTTATAGGGGGGAGAGATGCACGGTGCTCATCAGGTCGCCTCTGGCGGCCGCCAGTCATGGTAGACTTGTAACCGATAAAGATAGAACGAAGCAGAAAACGCGGGGAGGAGTTCATGCCTGCAGGTTATTACCGCTTTCCCACAATTCATGATGACACCGTCGTTTTCGTGAGCGAAGACGATCTCTGGACAGTGCCCGCCGCTGGAGGCATCGCCCGCCGGTTGACCGCGAACCTCGGAGCGGCCTCACGCCCTTCCTTTTCACCGGATGGGTCGCAGATTGCTTTCGTGGGGCGCGAAGAGGGAACGTCTGAGATCTACCTGATGCCCGCTCATGGAGGCCCCGCCCGCCGCATCACTTACCTGGGCAGTCCTTCCTGCACGACCGCCGGGTGGACCCGGGAAGGGGAGATCATCTTCGCCAGCAGCGCGCAGCACTGGTACTCGAGCGCAACCCAGCTCTATGCTGCAGATATCTCCAGCGGTTTGATCCGCCCGCTGCCCTACGGCCTGGCGCATGCCATCGCCATTCATCCAGGAGGGGCGGTGGTGCTCGGGCGCAACACCAATGACCCGGCGCGCTGGAAACGCTACCGCGGCGGAACGGTTGGGCGGCTGTGGATCGATCCCACCGGAAGCGGCGAGTTCCACCCGCTGATTAAGCTGCCTGGCAACCTGGCATCCCCCATGTGGATTGGCGATCGGATCTTCTTTATTTCCGATCATGAGGGCATCGGCAACCTGTACTCCTGCAATCCGGAGGGAGAGGATCTGCGCCGGGAGACCAACCACACCGTGTATTATGCGCGTCACGCCAGCACCGATGGGAAGCGCATTGTCTACCATTCCGGAGCGGACCTCTACATTTTCGATCCACACAGCGGCGAGAATCGCATGATCGAGGTGGATTACCACTCTCCCAGGGTGCAGCGCAACCGCAGGTTTGTCGACGCAGCGCGCTACCTGAGCCACTGGTCGATTCACCCGAAGGGACAGGCGATGGCAATTGAAACCCGGGGGAAGATCTTTTCGTTTGCCAACTGGGAAGGCGCCGTCCGCCAGCACCGGGTCGATCCTGCGGATGCAGAAAGCGCCTCCTCCAGCCAGAACGGGGCCGTGACTACAGGCGTGCGCTGCCGCCTGCCCACCTGGCTCAACGATGGAAAGCGGCTGATCGGGATCACTGACCAGGGTGGTGAAGAATATTTTATGATCTGGCAGGCGGATGGCAGCGAACCGGTCATCTCACTTGAAGGGCTGGATATCGGCCGCCCGGAAAGCATCCGTGCCAACCCCAAAAAAGATCAGATTGCCTTCAGCAATCACCGCTACGAACTGTTCTGCCTGGATCTGAACACCCGTGAACTGAAACGGATCGACCGGGGTAAAGCCTCCCCAATCGCAGGCTTTGACTGGTCTCCCGACGGGGAATGGCTGGCCTATAGTGTCTCGATCTCGCTTTCGACGATGGCGCTCAAATTATGGCAGGCTTCAACGGGAGAGATCTACCCGCTCACCGAGTCCCTGCTGCGTGACGTCGCCCCTTCTTTCGACCCTAAAGGCCGGTATCTTTACTTCCTCTCCTACCGCTCATTCGACCCGGTATACGACAATGTGCAGTTCGACCTGAGCTTTCCACGGGCCATGAAGCCCTACCTGATCACCCTGCAAAAGGACCTTGAATCCCCCTTCATACCCAAACCGCGCCTGGACACCGGGTCGGAAGAAGAAACAGAAGAAGAAAAGCCGCAGGAACAGGAAGCGGGCATGGCTGCTGAGCAGACGAACGGCAGCAAAGACGGGGCTGGAGACAGCGCAGGTGAAGAGGAACCTGAGAAGACACAGGAGAAAAAGGAAGGGGAAGAAGCGCTGCGCATCGATCTGGACGGCATCCAGCAGCGCGTTATCGCTTTCCCGGTGACTGAGGGGATCTACGGCCGTGTGATCGGTCTGAAAAATGATAAGGTGCTCTATTCTCGTTATCCGGTAGAAGGAGCCATTGCCAGATCCCAGAGCGGCAATCACAATGCACGCGGTTCTCTGCTGGTCTACAATTTCCAGGACCAGCGTGAAGAGACCCTGGTCAACAACATCACCGATTTCGATGTTTCCAGTGACCGCTCAATGATGGTCTACCGCGCCGATAACCGCCTGCGGGTGTTAAAAGCAGGCGAAAAGCCATCCGATGACGGTAGTCCATCCCGGAAAAGCGGATGGCTGAACCTTGGGCGCGTCAAGGTATCCGTCAACCCGGCCGCGGAATGGCGCCAGATGTTCCGCGAGGCCTGGCGTCTGCAGCGAGATCAGTTCTGGACGCCCGATATGGCCCAGGTCGACTGGGTATCCGTTCACGATCGCTACCTCCCGCTCGTCGACCGGGTGAGCTGCCGCTCGGAATTCTCAGATCTCATGTGGGAGATGCAGGGAGAGCTGGGCACATCGCATGCCTATGAGCTGGGCGGCGATTACCGTCCAGAACCCAATTACCAGCAGGGTTTCCTGGGCGCTGACTTCGAATATGAACCGGAAAGCGGTGCCTGGCGCATCACCCGCATTTACCAGGGGGATTCCTGGGACCCGCAGAACTCGTCGCCGCTCAGCCAGCCGGGCGTCCAGGTTCGCGAAGGCGATCGTCTGGTCGAAGTGAATGGCCAGCGCCTGTCACGGTCTGTATCGCCTGCCGCTGCACTGGTTAACCTGGCGGGGGAGGAAGTCACGCTGACCATCCTCCCGCAGTCGGACGGCGACCAGGAGCCCGCGAAATCCGCACGCACAGTACCCGTGAAGACGCTGCGCAGCGAGGTCGGCCTGCGCTATCGCGACTGGGTGGAAAACAACCGCCGGCGGGTGCACGATGCGACCGGTGGCCGCATCGGCTACCTGCATATCCCCGACATGGGACCTCAGGGCTATGCCGAGTTTCACCGGGGATTTCTATCTGAAATCGACCGGGAAGGCCTGATCGTGGATGTTCGTTATAACCGCGGTGGGCATGTCTCCTCGCTGCTGCTAGAAAAGCTGGCCCGAAAGCGCCTGGGGTATGACCTGGCGCGCTGGAGTGAGATCCCCACCCCCTATCCGGTGGAATCGGTGCTCGGTCCCATCGTCGCCCTGACGAACGAATATGCCGGATCGGATGGTGATATCTTCTCTCACGGCTTTAAAGCCATGGGGCTGGGCCCCTTGATCGGAAAGCGAACCTGGGGCGGCGTGATCGGCATCTGGCCGCGTCACAGCCTGGTGGATGGCACGCAAACCACCCAGCCGGAGTTTTCCTTCTGGTTCAACGATGTGGGTTGGGGTGTAGAAAATTACGGTGTAGATCCCGACATTGAGGTCGACATCCGCCCACAGGACTACGTGCGCGGCGTCGATCCCCAGCTGGAACGCGCCATCGAGGAAATCCTGAGGCTGCTGGCTGAAAATCCTCCCCAGCTGCCCGATTTCTCGGAACGGCCGACCCGGGCGCTGCCCACTTTGAAGGAGCTTTAGCGTCTTAAACCCTGACCGGGGCGAAGGCAGGATATAATTCAGATGGTGACCTGCCCGTAAAGCAATGCGGGCAGGTCACCATCAATCAGCAGGCTGGTTCGGGGTTTCCCTTATTGTGCTGTTCTCCTTCTCTGGGTATATTCAATGAAGGGAAACATATTGTCCCTTAACAGAAATCCTTTTTATCTTGTTTTTATCGGGCAAGGAGAAGCCGAACGCGATGAACGGAAATCTTCGTCTCATCCGCGGTCTGCTTTTTGCTTTGCTGCCTGCATTATTGCTTGGAGGTCATCACTACACTTCAACACACACGTCGACACCGGACTCGGCCATCATTAGAGCCTCACTCCCCAAAAAGCAAACCGCCCATCTGTTATTAACGACCAATAATAAACTTAAGAACAGGGGGTTTTTTCGCGATTCCCAGCAAGGACCGGCTAACGGGCAGCCGATGGCGGAAGATGACATCTACCGCCTCCTGCAGGATCAACCGTTGTGGATTGAACCCATCGGCGTCCTGGAAAACGACCATGATCCCGATGGCGAGCAGCTGGCAGCACGGATCGTCCAGCCCCCGCAGCACGGGGTTGTAGACCTGAAGCCGGATGGCTCGTTCACCTATAGCCCGCCCGAAGGTTTTGTCGGTGAAGACGCGTTCGTCTATCAGGCTATCGATCCAGAAGAGAATGCCGATACTGCCACCGTCACGCTGAGGGTTCGTGATACCCAGCGGCCCGAGGTGATCTGGATACTGCCGGTGACCACCAGCCGCGACGATCCCCAGATCACTCCAACCATTTATCTGAAGCCGTGGATCAAAACCTTGCGCCTAAGGGTGCAGGCGACGGATAATGATATGGTGGTACGCGTGCGCTTTCTGCGCTGGGATGTCTCCAGCGAGCAGCACCTTCTCCTCGAAACTGTCCACCAGGACCCAGACACCCCGGAAATATTTGAATATGATCTGTCGCTTGAAGATCTTCAACCAGGTTTTACCGAAGTATTCGCGCAGGCCTATGACAGAACTTCCAACAGCCATTCCCGCAGCATCAATATTTACCGTCCTGAGGTGCTGACAGAGGCCCTGTTTATCCCCTTACTGGTTCGCTAGGCAGGCTTGTGAAGGTAATGCCTGCAGGAGGTCCCGGTCGAAGCGGGCTCCTGCAGGCAAAAAATCCCTTTGCATGAAAAATTACTGATAAATGTCATGCCCGCGACCATACATTTTACATTGCCCTCTACACAAATATGGTTATAATCTGATACTGGTGTCTTTTTGTTTTGTTTGAAGGAGCACCGCTAACCCCCTCCACCTGAAATTTCGAGGGCACAGTTTGTATTGACAAAAACGCAGGGCGCTCGCCATTGCTGTTTTAAATTTTTATACGCTTAGGCAAATAATATTGCAGATCCCACCAAAAAGGCGTTTATTTATTGATTCTCAGAAAGGCATTGAAGCTGCCAGCCTCTCCTGAATACAGGATCAGGCAGCGGTAAGGAGGTGTGAAGTTAAAATCCGCTGAAAACAATCATAAGAAGGGTAAAGGAAGTGTGTTTCCGGCGCCCGAGAAATATCCTAAAAAATAAATTTTAGAATATCAGCGCCGGCACAGTTCCCTCCTTCTACCGTTACAGAAGAATTATTGCCAATTGTATAAGGAGGCCTGATGAACCTGCTTGGTCTTGCAAGACACGGACTCGACGCGTTCGAGCAAATTGCTGTGCTTGGCGTGGTTGTGGTTGCATTCATTAGCCTGATATACGCCTGGCTGCTGCGCACGACTGTCTTGAAAAAAGACAAGGGGGATCCCGAAATGCAGCGCGTGTGGGAAGCCATTCGCATCGGCGCAGACAGCTACCTCAACCGCCAGTTAAAAACCATTCTCCCCGTTATTGCCGTCCTGACAGTCCTGCTCTTTTTGAGCGTTTACGTTGTACCGCCCAGCCCAGAAGCAAAAGCGGAATTCCCCCAGAACACACAAATCATCATCGCAATCGGCCGCACCGTCGCCTTCATCGTCGGAGCGACGTTCTCACTGCTGGTTGGCCAGCTGGGCATGCGC
The DNA here is from genome assembly GCA_012516075.1 of Chloroflexota bacterium. Classification (GTDB taxonomy): domain Bacteria; phylum Chloroflexota; class Anaerolineae; order Anaerolineales; family UBA4823; genus JAAYXE01. The sequence goes on from JAAYXE010000072.1 coordinate 18,331, forward strand.
ATGGCTATCCATGCCAGCGTACGCGCCACAGCGGCTTCCCGGCGCAGCTTTAACGAATCGCTCTCCGTCGCCTACTATGCAGGCACAGTGACCGGGATGCTGACGGATGGCCTCGGGTTGTTAGGAGGCACCGTCATCTTCATCATCTTCGGTACCGCGGCGCCTGATGCGCTGCTCGGGTTCGGCTTCGGCGGTACCCTGATCGCGCTCTTCATGCGCGTGGGCGGCGGCATTTACACCAAAGCAGCCGACGTTGGTGCGGATCTGGTTGGCAAAATCGAAAAAGATATCCCTGAAGATGACCCCCGCAACGCTGCGGTAGTGGCAGACCTGGTCGGCGATAATGTCGGCGACTGCGCCGGGATGGCCGCCGATATTTTCGAGAGCTATGAGGTCACCATCGTCTCCGCTCTGATTCTGGGTCTGACCCTGGTGAGCATCGATCCCAACCACGATTTGAAGTGGATCGTCTTCCCGCTCATCATCCGCGGCATTGGTGTCCTCAGTTCCATCCTGGGCACCTTCACTGTGCCGATCTGGGAAAAATTCCCCATCAAAGCCCTGCGGGCAAAGGATGCCGAACAGGCGATGTTCCGCTCCTATGAAGTTTCAAGCGTGAACACGATCATCTTCGCCTTTATCGTTGCCATCCTTTATGCTAACGACTGGAAACTGGCGCTGCTGACGACCGTTGGCGTCGGCCTGGCGGTCGCCTTCAACCCGCTCACGTCCTACTTTACTGCGACCCGCAAACCCCCGGTGGAGGAAATCGTCGATTCCACGCGCTCGGGTCCGGCGACCACCATTCTCTCGGGTCTCTCGGTAGGAATGGAATCGACGGTCTGGGCCCTGGTGGTGATCTGTGTTGCCTTCGCCGTCGCCATGGGCATCTACGGCGGCGAGGGCGCTATTTACGTGCTGTACGGCGTTTCCATCGTGGGCATCGGTATGCTCAGCCATACGGGCAACAATGTCGCCATGGACTCCTACGGCCCGATTTCGGACAACGCCAACGGCATTGGAGAAATGGCCTGGCACGATCAGGATGACGCCGCCACACGGAAAGCGCGCCAGATCATGGCTGACCTCGATGCCGTAGGAAACACGACCAAGGCAATTACCAAAGGGATTGCAATCGCCTCGGCAGTGATTGCCGCCATCAGTCTGTTCGCATCCTTCATTACCGATGTCAGCCGTGTGCAGGCTGCGCTCGGTGCCCCGGTGATGGATGCTATCCGCGTTTCGGACACCGGTGTGTTCATCGGTCTGCTGCTGGGCGGCGCCCTGCCCTGGATCTTCAGCTCGCTGTCGATCCGCGCTGTCTCCCGGGCAGCCGGTCAGATCGTTGAAGAGGTGCGCAAGCAGTTCCGCATTCCGGGTCTGATGGAAGGCAAAGTCCAGCCGGACTATGCTCGCGTGGTCGGGATCTCAACGCGATCCGCCCAGAAAGAGCTTGTCCCCCTGGCCACCCTCTCCATTGTGACCCCACTGATCGTTGGAATGGTGCTGGGTGTGGAAGCGCTGGGAGGCTTTCTGGCAGGCGTGATCCTGAGCGGTCAGCTCCTGGCTGTTTTCATGTCGACCTCTGGCGGCGCATGGGACAATGCCAAGAAGCAAATCGAAGACGAACCGCGCAACCTGGCTGCGAACACCGGCAAAGGCTCCGAGCGGCATAAAGCCAGCGTGGTCGGCGATACCGTCGGAGACCCGCTTAAGGACACGGCAGGGCCGGCCCTCAACCCGATGATCAAGGTAGTTAATATGGTCTCCCTGCTGGCTGCACCGATCCTGGTTCAATACAACCAGCATAATCTGGGCTGGTGGATTGTACTGGCGATCCTGTTTGGAGGCTTTATCTGGAGTGTTTCCCAGAGTAAGCGTCCCGCTCACGCAGCGCTGCCGGCAGCAGAACGTTCGCCCGTAGCTGGTGACTGAGACGGTCTGGCCGGATCATTGATAATACGACAAATACGGTTCGGGCGAACCTGCCCGAACCGTATTTATTCAGTCCATTCCATACAAAAACAGGAATAAAATTGCATCTTTTTATCACCTGGAGTATGATAGAAACGATCCAGTATTCATTCCTCCTCTTCACCCAAGCTTAGCGTCCGGCACCGGCTGCGTGCCAAAGGATGGTTTGCAGCATTATCCTTCTCCTGACGTAAACAGTCGTTGTTTTTTAACAACAGGGGAAGAGGTCTGAAATGGAGTCAGGTACCCGTGGCTATACCGGTAACCAGAACGAAAGTCATTATCCCACGCGAGCGCGCTGACATCTTACACCGCCAGCGCCTGGTGGACTTACTGGTAGATCTGCTCGACTACAAGTTATTGATTATTGCCGCGCCCGCTGGTTATGGAAAGACCTCCCTTCTGGTAGATTTTGCCCACAGAGTCCAGCTCCCTGTCTGCTGGTATTCCCTCGACCCACTCGACCGGGATCCGCAGCGCTTTATCGCCCACCTGATTGCGGCGATTGCCCAGCGCTTCCCATCTTTTGGCAGCCAGTCTCTCTCCATGCTGGAGACCGCATCCCAGACCGACCTGGATATGGACGATCTGGTGACCGCGCTGGTCAATGATGCATACGAAAATATCCAGGAACATTTCATCCTGGTCATCGACGACTATCATCTGGTCAATGAGACGGCCGAGATTGATTATTTTGTCAGCCGTTTCATCCAGGATGTGGATGAAAACCTTCACCTGATCCTGGCCTCGCGCTCACTGCTCAGCCTGCCAGACCTGCCCCTGATGGTAGCGCGTTCACAGGTTGGCGGCCTCAGCTTCGAAGAACTGGCCTTTCAGCCCGAAGAAATCCAGTCCCTGGTCCTGCAGAATTACCATCTCACCATCCCCACTTCCACCGCCGAAGAACTGGCGCGCGAAACGGAAGGGTGGATCACCGGTCTGCTGCTGTCGGCGGAAACGATGTGGCAGGATATGATCGACCGGGTGCGGGTGGCACGCGTTTCGGGGATCGGTTTATACGATTACCTGGCCCAGCAGGTGCTCGACCAGCAGCCCCCAGAGATCCGCGACTTTCTCCTGCGCACATCCTTGCTGGAAGAATTTGATATTTCGCTGTGCAAAGCGGTTTTCGGCGAAGATAAGGATTGGCGATCCATCTTCAACACCGTTCTGCAAAGCAATCTTTTTGTTCTTTCCGTCGGAGATGACGGCACCTGGATCCGCTATCACCACCTGTTCCGCGATTTCTTACAGGCCCGTATTGAACAGGAACGGCCGGATGAAAAGCAGAAAATCCTCACCCGGCTGGCCCAGGTGTATGTCGAGCAGCAGGAATGGGACAAGGCTTTCGACATTTATCACAGGCAGCTTGACTGGCCTGCAATCGCAGACCTGCTTGAACAGGCGGGAGCTTTGCTGATCAAAAGTGGGCGCCTGGGGGTCCTCTCTCACTGGCTTGATGTACTGCCTCCTGAGTATCTAATCTCCAATCCCAACCTGCTTTCGCTTCGCGGTGCCGTTGCCATTTCACGCGGCCAGATCGAAAGCGGCATCGACCTGCTCAATCAGGCTGAAGCGCTCCAGCGAGCTTCCGGTGAAAAAACGCATCTCGCCATCACACTCACCCGACGTGCTGTCGGAAAAAATTTTTTAGGCAACTACTCGGAAGCTAACCAGGATGCCAGAGCCGCGCTAAATCTTATCGGTAATGAACCAAATATGCTTTATGTTAAGGGCGAAGCATTCCGTGCCATCGGGGCTACGCACTATTATCAGGGCCAGCTTAACGAAGCCACATCCTATATGACCCAGGCCCTTCAGGTATATTCACTCCTGAAAGACCACCAGACCGTCGCCATGGTCGTGATGGAACTGGGCTCAGCCAACCTCAGCCTGGGTCGCTACCCGCAGGCTCTGGATAACTTCCAGCAGGCCCTCAACTACTGGAACCGGGTGAAAAACACAGTCAACCAGGCCAATGTATTGAACAACCTGGGTGTGCTGCACCATTTGCTCGGCGATTACGAACAGGCTTTTCACTGCTACAAGCAGGCCCTGGCACTGGCTCGCCAGAACGGCGATCACCGCATGGAAGCCTATGTGCTTTGCGGCACCGGTGACCTGTATGCCGACCTGGGTATCCCCGAAAGCGCACTCGATGCATACGACCAGGCGCGCCAAGTTGCCCAGCGCATCGACTACCGCTTTCTGCTGCTGTATACGCACCTGGCGGCCGCCACCCAGCACGGTGCACTGCAGCGCATCACCCAGGCTCACCAGGCACTGGAAACAGCAGAGCGCTCATTTCTAAAAACCAGCTCTTTTTATGAAAGCGGACTGCATGCTCTGGCTGCAGGCCGGCTTGCGCTGCTGGAAAAGGATTATGCAAAAGCAGTCGAACACCTGCGGCGCTGTGTAGACCTCTTTGCAGAGGGTGGCCAGCAGGTGGAACTCAGCCGGGCCTATTTTTATCTGGCCAGTGCCTGTGAAGGGGCTGGCTATTGCCGGGCAGCACTGCAGGAGCTTGAACAGGCTTTCAGGCAGGCATCCAGCGTAAAGAGCGCACACATTCTAGTCCCAGCTGGTCGAGAACACAGAACCTTTCTGGAAAGAATGAAGGGTGATCCCCAGTTAGGCGAAA